>CATPCN010000479.1 GCA_955652855.1 uncultured Chthoniobacterales bacterium
GATCGACATAATTGAACTCGCGCGGCGCGAAAACAGTCGAGTGGGAAGTTCTTCCGCCCGAGGAAAAATCGAAGCCCACTTCGCTCGAGCCACTGTTCAAGTGGATCGCCATCATCATGGACAATTTGCTGCAGCTTCCCGGGACGAAGTTTCGTTTTGGTCTTAATCCGTTCATCGATTTCATTCCGGTTGTTGGCGATGTCAGCGCCGCGTTCGTTTCGACGTCGGTCTTGCTTTACGCGCTACGTCGCGGGCTGCCGAAAATTCTGCTGGCCCGCATGGCGCTCAACATTTTCATCAACGAGCTCGTCGGTATCGTACCAATCCTCGGTTCTGTTTTTGCTTTCTGGTTCAGAGCGAACAAGCGCAACTACGACCTGTTGCAAGGTCACATTGAGATACCGAATCGGCCGCGCAAGAGCGATTGGATGTTCGTCGCTGTCGTGCTCGGACTTTTGTTCGCGGTGATATCGCTCGGCCTGCTCACGACCTTTTTCGTTTTGCGCGAATTTTTCAAACTGCTCGGTGCCCATTGAACTTTCGTTCAGCCAAACCGGCGCAGATGAAGATCGTGAATGTTTTCGCGCGATTCCCGGTACTCCGCGGCGAATGAATCGAAATTGTCGAATCCCAATCGTCGAGCGAGCATTCGTTGCCCGATCTCATCTGCCGGAAGCGAAGACACACTTTTGTTTTCGGCGCGAGCGAGGATCGATTCGCAGCGCCGCAGAAATAAATAATCGCATTCCAATCGCGTGCCCTCGCCTGGCGTAAGACAATGGCGATCTTGCAGGGCATGCACCGCGGCAAGCGTGTTAGGATTCCAAATCATTTCTCGCATCTGCAAAGCCTGAACGAGGAATTCGGCTTCGATCATTCCACCGGTTCCGGTTTTGAAATCAAGAAGATCGGAGCCACTGCCGCGATCGCGTTCAATCCTTGCCAGCATTTCTCGAATTTGATGGAAGAGATCGTCACGCTGCGCTGCATCGCGCCAGACGCGTTGGGCAAGATCGACATATTCGCGTTGCAGTGGTCCGCTGATCGCTCTCGCCCGAGTCAGGGCGTGTAGCTCCCAAATCCGCGCGCGCTTCTCATAATACGCCTCGTAGCTTGCGATGGAGCAGACAAGCGGACCTTTTTCGCCATCGGGACGAAGCCGTGCATCGAGAAAAGCAATCGCGCCTTCGGCGCTGGGCTGGGCCATCGCCACGACGAGTTGCTGCGCAGCGCGATTATTTTCGCCGATGAAAAGAACATCGAAATCGGCTCCGTAAGTTAGTTCCGCGCCGCCAAATTTTCCCATCGCGATGATGGTGATTTCATGCTCGTTACCGAGAAGGCGATTAACAAAAAGCAAAGAGGCTTCCGCGAGCGCTGAATATTCGGTAAAGAGCGATGGCAGATCAGTGAGCGCAAGTAGATCGCGCAGGATAATTCGAAGGAGTTGAGTTTGGCGATACGCGCGAACTGGATCGAGATCCAACGCTGTTGCGCCTAACGACTCAAGCTGTGACAAATAGTCGGCGCCGGAGAGGTTGCGATCGAGTGTGCCGCCGCGCGTCAGCTCTTCTAGAAGGTGCGGACGCCGAACTAACAGATCGGTGGCCGGTCCACTGGCATCGAATGTCTTCACCAGCAATTCCACCAGGCGCGGATGTGCGGCGAGCAGTTCGAAAAGCAAACTGCGCAGACCGTAGGCTTCGACGAAACGCACGAACCGGTTCAGTGTGCCGTCCGGATCTGCAACTTGTGAAAGCAATCCGATGAGAAGCGGCTGCAATCTTTGGAACACTTGCCGGGTGCGAGGTGCAACATGAAAACGACTGGCGCCCTTTCCCAATTCGGCCAAGGCTTTTGCGGCGGCTTTCGCATCACGAAAGATTTCAATGTTTTGTTCCGCAGGTTCAGCAGTGTTTGCTGGCGCCGAGAAGATTCTTTCAAAAATCGAGCGGACGCGCTGCATATGTTCCTGCAAGGTCGTGGAAAAGGCATCGCCTGATGAAAAACCGAGGCTGAGCGCGAGCCGTCGTAATTCCGGCGCGTGACTGGGGATGGTGTGCGTTTGCTGTTCGGATTCGATTTGGAGCCGATGTTCAACGCGCCGAAGAAACCGGTAGGCTTGTTTGAGCGCTCGCGTTTCGTCGTGTGCTAAAAGATCCAGTTGAGCGAGTGCCCGCAAAGCTTTTAGCGTGCTTGTCTCCTGCAAAAACGCGTGCCGCGCGCCGTGAACCAATTGCAATGCTTGCGTGACGAATTCGATTTCGCGGATGCCGCCAACCCCGAGTTTGACGTTGCGATCCAAGTCTTCATGGCCCACGATGTCGCGCTCGATGCGGCGCTTGATCGACGCAATTTCGTCGAACAAATCCGGCGTGGAACTTTTCGGATAAATGAATGACTGATGTCGACGGAGAAATTCGTATGCCAATTCTCGACTGCCGCAAACGTCGCGCGCTTTGATCAAAGCAAGTCGCTCCCATGTTTCGCCAAAGCCCGCATAATAATTCTCCATGCTTTCGAGCGATCGTGCCAAAGGTCCGGCGGAGCCTTCCGGCCGAAGACGAAAATCAAGCCGGAAGAGCGGGCCCGCCTGGTCAGTCGCGGTGAATGTTTCGACAATCTTAGAGC
>CATPCN010000480.1 GCA_955652855.1 uncultured Chthoniobacterales bacterium
GAGCAAGCGTCTTTTGCCAATCGTCGTCCGGTTTGAGGGCCGTCAACGTCTGGAGGAAAAGATCCCGGCGCAGCAAGTCGTTAAATTCACGGTCCCGCTTCTTTAC
Organism: uncultured Chthoniobacterales bacterium; assembly: GCA_955652855.1. Next base: position 107 of record CATPCN010000480.1, read on the forward strand.
GGGTTTGCATTCGGGCCCCAAGCTGCTGGTTCGGACAAAGAAGTACGACGTCGTCACCTTTGAATTCTTGCTGCCCGTGAGAAAAGCCGACAGCGGACTCGGACTCGAATTGTCGAGCCGCTGGCCGATGTGGTGAAAATCCGTATTCGTCTCGTCGCTATGGCATCCTTTGCAGGAATTGATAGACAGCGCAAATCGCGTGTCATCCCGGTCTGTGTCCGTCAGGACATCCTGCCCCAGAGTTAGAACACTATCGTTCTTGTTGATCGTTTCTCGCGACTGCTGGAGAACTGTGGTGGAGAACGTGTAGTCCGATTGTAGAATGCCCCCTTGGTTTTTCACGGCAAACTGACCCAACGGCATCCGCAGGTTCTGACACTCCCCGATTGGTCCTTTATCGCTATTGGGCTGGCGATCGAGTGAGCTCTTGGAAAGGCCCGTTGGAGTGAACGCGAATTCGCGCGTATCCCAATTGTCGCTGACCTCATGCGCGTTGACCCGCATCCGCGCGGAAGTTGCCAGCCCCGTCTGATGTCTCAGGATGCCTTCGAGCTTATCCCGGTAGGCTGGAGACGTGACGTCCAAGTCCTTCAATGGCAACCACTCCTTTGCTAACGCTAGGAACTCCGGCTTGGAAAGGCAAGGAAGCACAAATTCGACGATCATGCTCAAATAGTGATTATCGACGTCCCCTGGAACGCCGGGGTTCATCGGCAGAGCTGCATAGACAAACCGCACTTCCATCCCCTGCATCGCATTAGCACAGCCGGTCTTATTGAAGCGAGCCAAGTCGGTCCGGTTGACGATGGCCAGCAGGTGTATTGGGGCATGCTCCATCGCCAAGCCTGGGTCTTGCTTCTTCCATTCACGTTCGAAAGTTACGCGGGTGATTGGAATACCATTATCTGAAAAGTTGTCCAGTACCTGGCGAGCCTGTGCCTTCAAACTCGCAGCTCCACCTTGCCGATATGCCAGCTCGATTACCTTGGCGAAGCTCCAAGGTCCGGAGACAAAGTCTGAGTGGCTCACCACCCCTATGTTCCGGATCAGCAGAACCTGTTCCGAAACTCGCCGGTGCTCTTCATCCGACGGTAAGTTGACTGGCTTGGCTGAATGCACGCATGCACGGTTTTTGAAGGTTGGGTCCGCTGGAACCCCACCGAAAGCATTTGTTCCGCCGGCCAGTGTAAGGACAATGACGACTATTGTGGTAAAGTGGCTGCGCATGTTACTAGGATCTCCTCTTAGGCATCGGTTGAGCCAGGATATGCACGTGGCCCGTGTAGAAATTCAACTGATCGCAGCAACCTTGGTGCCAGAATAACCGGCACAGGTCATTCGCCTTGATCATGACCTTCTTCTCCGGATCGGCCAACGAAGCCAGATCATCCTGCTCGCCGGGCAGCCCGCCAACCCCCTCCGTTAGAGCGCCAAACCCGTTCCTGTCATAGACACGGTTTGCGAAATCGCTGCGGACGGTGTCATCCAGTACCATGCAGCCCAGCGCCGTATAGAAGAGCTTGGTCCTGTTGCTGGTGTTCACATGAGTTTTCTCGATCTCGCGGACCAGCTTCGCCGCGAGGGAGCGAAACTTTGGGGAGGAGAAGACCATCAGCAGCTCGCCGAGAGCCATCAAGGAGACGGGGCCAGTGACCACTGGCGCAAGCGCCTTGTGTAATTTCTGGTAAGCCTTTTCAGGGATATTAAGCGCTTTGCCGCTCAACCACCCGACATCTTTCGCGAGCGGATAGTATTTTGATGAACAGGCCGCGCAGAGATTGTCGAAGAACGTTTTATCCGAAGCGAGTCTTCCAAAGACTTCCCAAAGATCAAGCATGGTCTTCTCCTTTTCTCAACCTTCCCAGTCGTTGCATCTCCGCGCGGACCTCGCGCATGATGCGGAATTCCTTGGTGCCGCTCAACCAATATGTGCGAACTCGCTCATATATGCGCAGCGAGTCGTCAAAACGGGACATGCGCGCCAGACAACGCGCCTGCTCGATCCATCCGAGCACCAACATCCCAGGAAAATGCCGCTTCAGAATCCTTCCTCGCTGCCGGTCCAATAACTCGAATGCGGCGAGCGCGGCGGCAAGATCGCCCCGGCGGGCAAGCCACCGCGCGTGCGAAAGCAAAGCCGCCGGGTCCGGCCACAATCCAACAGCCTGGAGGAGCAAAGGCCCGCGATCCGCATCCGGCAGCAGCCCGCTCTCCACGTGGGCCCGGAGACCGGCGGCGTGGGTGGACGCCCTTTCCCGTTCGATTTTCCGAAGCCGGTCGAGCCCCTCCTGCGCCAGATCGTCCGCGCCAATCGCCAAAGCCAACAGGGAACCTTCGCAGATCCGTTCCAGCCAAACCGGCAACGGCGCGAGATGAACCAGGGCCTCGGCGTGGATGCGCGCACGTGCTGGAGTGTCCATC
>CATPCN010000481.1 GCA_955652855.1 uncultured Chthoniobacterales bacterium
GGCGAGGAGCGAGATCGCAATCGCCGCCGCGACGATCGCGAGAAAAAGATTGAGCAGCGGAAGAGCGAGCATTTTGCCGGTCGGCAAAAATGTTTGGCCGGGATAACGATCAATCATTGCCCAAAGAAGCGAGCTGAGCATGAGAAAGACGCCGACGACGCCGAACACGATGCTGGAGTGCGCGAAGAAAAGAATCTCGATCAAAACGAAAATGATACCGAGCACGAAGAGTCCGACCACTTCCCAGCCGGCCAATCCGGCGAGATAGTGTCCGAGAAAGAAAAGCGCGAAACAGATCGCGGAAATAATTCCAGGCAAACTCGCCCCTGGAATTTTGAATTCCAAATAGGCGCCGATAATTCCGCCGAGAAGAAGAAGCGGTGCAAGCGCGGTGATCCAAAATGCGAGCTGCTCGAACCCGCTAGGATCGAGAGAAACGGTCGCACCCTTTAACCCGGCCTTGCGCGTAAGATCGACAATCGAATCTGCGATGCCGTCGGCCAGCAGTGGCTTGCCGTTAATATTTTCGGTGGCTTCCTGTGCGCTCAGCGTGAGCAGCGAACCTTTCGCGTGAACGACGCGATCGCCGATCTTTACTTCCTTGTCCTTGCTCATGAACGCCTCACCCAGATCGGGATTGTGCCCGTTGCGAATGGCCGAGCTGCGAATGAGGGCCGACCAGTAAGAAATGGTCTTGTCGCGCTCTGTCGCCGGCAAATCTTCGCCGGTTGGAAGCACAGGAGCAGCCGCGCCGATCGCGCTGACCGGCGACATGTAAATATGTTTTGTCGCAAGTGCGATGAGCGCTCCGGCTGAGCCGGCGTTCGAATTAATGAAAGTGTAAGTCGGGATCGTCGCGTGATTGAGGACGCTTGTAATTTCGGCGGCGCTATCGAGTCGGCCGCCGTAGGTGTTCATTTCAAAAATAATTGCGGTCGCGCCTGCGTTTTCCGCCGCTTTCTCAGCTCGGCGCAGAAACAAAAACAGTGAGGGCGAAATTTCTCCCTGGAGCGGGACAACGACCGTGTCGCCTTTGTGAATGAGATCGCGCGCCTCCGCGTTTTGCCATCCCAGCGCGAAACAAATCAAGGCCAAGATCGACAATCGAAATTTTCTCATTGTTTGGACGCGACGCTGCACTGAATTACTTTGGCATCGCTCTACTCGCGGAACGAGCGAAAAATGGAGCGCGCATGGGCACAATCCCTCCACAGACCATCGAACAGATCGCTGCGGCGAATGATATCGTCGAAGTGATCGGCTCATATTTTCCGCTGAAAAGAGCGGGCGTAAATTTTAAAGCGCTCTGCCCATTTCATCAGGAAAAAACGCCGTCGTTCACCGTCAGTCCACAGCGCCAGACGTTTCACTGCTTCGGTTGCGGTATCGGGGGGAGTGTTTTCCGTTTTGTCATGGATTACGAACATGTCGATTTTCCTTCGTCGGTGCGAAAGCTCGCGGCGCGCGCGGGAATTCCGGTGATCGAGGAACGTGGCGCCGGCGGCGAGGAAGATCGACAATACGAAGCGCGGCGCACCTTGCTGAAACTGCACGCGGAAGCGGCCGAATGGTTTCACACGAACTTAATGAAGAAGGATTTCGCCAAAGCCGCGCGCGATTATCTGAAAAAACGCGGGATTGAAAATAAGGTCGCGAAGGATTGGCAGATCGGTTTCGCGCCGGATAGTTGGGATGCACTGGTGAAGTGGGCGCAGGATCGCGGTTACCTGCGCAATCAGATTGTGCAAAGCGGGCTCGTCAAATTGCGGGATGAAGACCGTTCTGACGGCGAATTTTACGATCGGTTTCGCGCGCGGATCATGTTTCCAATTTGTAATGACGTCGGTGAAGTGATCGCTTTCAGCGGCCGGCTCCTCGCGAAAGACGCGGAGGGCGCAAAGTATTTGAATTCGCCGGAGACGCCGCTTTTCCGAAAAGGCAATGTGCTCTTCGGTCTGCATAAAACGAAGCGCGGCTTGATCGAAGCGAATAGCGCGATCGTTTGCGAAGGGCAGCTCGATCTCATCACGGTTTTCGAGGCGGGGATTGCGAACGTGGTCGCGCCGCAGGGAACAGCGTTCACGGAAAGCCAGGCGCGTGTTTTGAAACGCTTCGTGAGCGAAGTCGTGCTCTGTTTCGATGCAGATGTCGCGGGACAGAAAGCAGCCGAGCGCTCGCTCGACGCGCTATTGCAAAACGATCTGGTGGTGCGCGTCGCCGAAATGCCGCCGGGCGAAGATCCCGATTCGATGATCCGGCACAAAGGCAAAGAGGAATTCGAGAAGCGAGTGAGCGGCGCCCGCGATTTTTTCGATCATTGGATTGAGCGTGAGGCCACCAACACGGATCTCGACTCGTTAGGCGCGAAAATGAAACTGGCGCGAAAAATGGCGGAGACAGTTGCGCGGGTACACGATCCGCTCATGCGCGGCGAAGTGGCAAACAAAGTGAGCGCGCGAATTGGAATTCCGGTGGCCGATTTCAAAGGGCTCTTTCCGAAGTCATCACGCGAATATGTTTCGGCCGATAAGCGCGAGTCAGCAGCAACGTCGGCGCCGATTCACGACATCGCGATGCTTTGTCTGCTGGCGCTGCGTGATGTCGATGCCCGCGATTTTATTCTTGCGCAAAATTGGCGCGATGTGCTGGCGCAGGCGCCGGACTCGGAAATTCTTGTTCGAATTCTCGAGAGCACTCTTCGGCCGGACGATCCTTCGTCCGTCAACGCCTTCATGGCTGGACTAGCGACGGCCGATGAAGCTCTCATCTCTGCATGGCTGCTTCAAAAGATGCCGCCGAATGCGAGCGCTGTCGTAAAGGATTGGTGGACTGGCCTTAAACAAGCGGCGGTGCGGCGCCAGCTCCAGATCGCGGAAGGACGAATGAAGCTTCCTCGTCTCAGCGGCGGAGAGGTGGTCGCTCTGCAGAAACAAATTCTTGACCTGCAAGAACAGCTCCGCGAGCTTTCCAAGTTTTCGTCGGACCGCATGCTCGATACGTAAAAACTGCCGCTGAGGGGGCAGTAAAATCGAGCGAGCTGACGGGGAACACGACTAAAAGCAGCACGCCTTGGCCAAGCATCCGAAACGAAAATTGAGGGTCCGATCGACGTCACCCAAACGTCGAAAACCGCGCGTGCGTTCAAGGGCCAAGCGCTCGAAAATGCGAGCCAAGCAATCGAAGCGTAAACTGGTTTCGCGAAAATCGGTAGCGCATCGCGCCAAACGCGGGAAGCCGCTTTTGGGTCGGCCAAAAAAATCGAGAAAGAAGGCAGCGACGCCATCTTTGCCGACCGGCATCGCTTTACATCTGGAGAATGATGTTCAAGCGCGTATCCGCGAATTGATCAAGCTGGCCAAAGAACAAGGGCACCTCACTTTTGATGATCTCAATGAAGCGTTGCCGCCGGAAGTCACTGATGCGGACGAGCTCGACGCGATCCTGACGCGCCTGCGTCGGATGGAGATCGATATCATCGAGGCTTCGGAGGTTGACCGTTACAAGGACGGGAAAAAAGACAGCGAGGAAGAAGAAGAAAAACCGGAGCCCAAACTCGACATTCTCGACGATCCGGTGCGGATGTATTTAAAGCAGATGGGTCAGGTGCCGCTGCTGACGCGTGAGCAGGAGGTGGAGATTTCCAAGCGTATCGAAGAGGCGGAGGATATGGTGCAGAAGCACATCAATCGCTTTGGCTTTATCGCAAGAGCGCATCTCGATCTTGCCCAAAAATTGACGGAAGGCGGCGAGCGATTCGATCGCGTGATCCTGGACAAGAAGATCGAGAGTCGCGAGCGCTACATGAAAATGTTGCCGCGTCTCTGCAAGCACGTGGAGAAACACAACGCGTCCATTTGTCAGCGTTACAGTCAACTTTTACGCCGCACGACGCGACGCGATGGAAAAAAACTGAAGGCGTTCCAAAAGGAAGTCGCCTCTTTGCAAAAGCTTTACCCGAAATTTTATTTCAAGCAGCGCGTGACCGAAGAGTTCGTGCACTTAGCGGACGAGCAGTTTCTTCGTCTTACAAATCTGCAGACCGAAATGAAAAAGCCCCGACGCGGGCATGGCGCTCGTGCCAAACCTCGTCCGAAAAGGCATGAGCTCGAGAGCACGCTGTGGCTTTCGCTGGAAGAATACACCGAGCAATACCAGGCGTTGAAGGGTTGGTTGCGCAAAGCATTGCGAGCGAAGACCGAAATGGTGGAAGCGAACCTGCGGCTGGTCATTTCCATTGCGAAGAAGTACACAAACCGCGGTCTATCCTTTCTCGATCTAATTCAGGAAGGAAACATGGGATTGATGAAAGCGGTCGAGAAGTTCGAATATCGGCGCGGTTATAAATTTTCGACCTACGCGACGTGGTGGATTCGGCAGGCGATCACGCGATCGATTGCCGATCAGGCGCGCACGATTCGCATTCCGGTCCACATGATCGAGACGATCAATAAATTAATGCGCGTGCAAAAGCAGCTCGTGCAGGAATATGGTCGTGAGCCAACGCCCGAAGAAGTGGCGGAGGAAATCTTGCTCCCTGTGGACCGGGTGCGCGCAGTCTTGAAAATGGCGCAACAGCCGATCTCATTGCAGTCGCCCGTCGGCGATAGTGAAGAGACGAACTTCGGCGATTTCATTGAAGACAAAAGCGCGGAGAACCCGAGCGACATGACGGCGATCGTGCTTCTCAAGGAGAAAATTAAAGATGTGCTCGAAACCCTTACGGAGCGTGAACGTCAGGTGCTCGAGCAACGCTTCGGGTTAGTGGACGGTTATAGCCGGACCTTGGAGGAAGTGGGGCGCCAATTTCGTGTGACGCGCGAGCGCATTCGCCAGATTGAAGCCAAAGCGCTGCGCAAGATGCGGCATCCTACGCGCATCCGCCAGTTGGAAGGGTTTCTCGAAGCGGCCGAAATGTGAGATCGAAGCGAATTTCTACGCGCAACTTTCGACCGGACACGCAGTTTAATTTCACGGAACATGAACCGCGAAGATGATCAGTTATTGTGGGACCTGCTTGGTAAAGCGGCAAAACCCAAGGTTTCAGCATTTTTCGCGCGTAATATTTTGCGCAATATCCGGGAAGAACGGAGCTGGCGCGGTTATCTCGCGCATTTCTTTACCGGTCGTCGGTTAATTCCTGCGGCTGCCCTGGCCGTGGCGGTGTTCGCCGCTCTGCTTTTCACGCGAACCTCAATGGTCGGCCCGCATGCGACCGGAAATCCAAACGTTGCGAATATCGCAACGCAGGATTACGAAGTGGTGGCCGATCTCGATGAGTTGCTCGCATCCGACGAAAATAATTTGTGGACAGACAATTCTTCCTTGTAGCTTCGCTTAGCGTACTCGGTTTAATGGTTGTTACCGACGAGTGTAGCGCTCAAGGGCAAGGTTCGAGCGCTCCTCCGCGCGGAATGGGGCAAGGTCGTGGCCGCATGGAAGGCGACTTCAGGCCAGTGCGCGAGCGAATGTCCGAGCTCTCTCCGGAAGATCGACAACGCTTCGAGAAAAATGCTCAGCGCTGGATGCAGATGAGTCCGGAAGAGCGCTCAATGTTGCGGGAGCGCGAGAATATCCGCCGGGAACGCGTGAAGCGCGAAGTGGAGGATGCGTTGCGTGGTTCCGGCTTGGCCCTTGACGCTGCGAAACGCGAGCAGTTTCAGGTTCGGTACATGCAGGAGCGGAGAAAACTTGAGCAAGCATTGCACAAGGAAATCGAAGAAAAACGGGAGCAGCAATTAGCGCCGATAGTCGAGCGCCTGAAAAAAGAATTCCAATCGCAACAAACGCCACCGACCGCTTCCGCATCACCAGGCAAATAACCAAATGATTCGAATCCGTTCGTTTTCTTCTACCGAGAGAGAAGGAAAAAGAGCTGGTGGGAATTGACCCGGGCCAGCTCCAGAAAACTTGTTCGTTTAGTAACGGCGCCAGTGGCGATGCGGATAGTAGATCCGCCGGCCATGGTACCAGTAATACCGCGGCCCAACGTAAAAGGACGTCCTATAATATGGTCCGTAATATGGATACCCGTATCCGTATGGATGACATGATGGGTAGCCATAGCCGTAGCCGATCGGAACACCGATGCCGATGCCGACCGAGACCCCCGCTTGCGAAGATGTTGCCGACGCAAACGCGAATCCAGTGACTGCTAATGCAATTAAGAGAAGCTTTTTCCAGTTCATTTCTTCACCCCATCCAATTCAACTTTACAGAATATTGAACTGTACCTGAGACGAAAAAGTTCCGCAATTTATTCGGAAATCTTTGGCTCGTATCGCACGAGGCCACTGATGCAGATATCGCCATTGATCTGTTCGTAACGTATTCCGTCTAGCGGCGCTGAAGTGATTGTCGAACTAGCGCCCAGACCAGCGAATGCAGTGACAGGCCCGCCTGTGAAAAGCGGCGCCAGGTAAATGTACGCTTTGTCCAGCAGCCGCGCGTCGAGCGCTTGACCCAGCACATCGCCGCCACCTTCGATCAGGACGCTCGTGATTTCTTTTCGACCAAGATCGTGCAAGACAGCGTCGAGCGATTTGTTTTGGTAAACCAGGGTGCGATCCGCGAAACGATCAGTAAAAACGTGCGCGTTGCTCGGCAATCGGCTCTTACGTGATAGCACCACGCGCCATGGCTGCTTCGCGTTTCGAACGTCGCGAACGGTGAGGTGAGGATTGTCCGCGCGCAGTGTTCCGGCGCCGATTAAAATTGCGTCGACCTGCGCTCGCAGTTTTCGAGCATGGGTTCGTGCCTCTGCTTTAGTGATCCAGCGGTCCTCGCCCGGCGGGCAACTCAATCGACCATCGAGGCTAATCGCGCATTTTGCGATCACGAACGGCTGCCCAGTTTGGATCCACTTGTTGTACGACTCGTTTAGCTCCGCACATTCAAGATCGAGACTTCCGGTGCGCACTTCGATTCCTGCCTCGCCTAGAATCCGAATCCCCCGCCCAGCATGGCGCGGATTCGGATCGGTTGTGCCAATCACCAAATTTTTCACGCCTGCCTCGATGATCGCGCGCGTGCAAGCCGGAGTGCGTCCTCGCGTCGAACACGGTTCAAGCGTGACGTAAAGCACCGCATCGCGTGGAATCGGTTTTTTGAGAGCGCTAAGACACTCGATCTCCGCATGCGGCATTCCTGCTCGCCGATGATGGCCTTTCGCTAAAATTTTCTCGCCCACCGCGACAACAGCTCCGACCGTCGGATTGGGACTTGTCAATCCAGCCGCTTTCCGCGCTTCGTTGAGGGCCACGCGCATCATTCGCTCGTCTCGGTCATCCGCCATTATACGAGACTTAATCTACGTTCCATCGCCGAGCAATTTCTGGATTTGGCTTTGCTTTTGATGAGCGGAAACGGAAATGAAAACGCTTTTCTGCTTGGCGAAGGTCGCGTCCGGACGTACTTAGAAAGTTCTGCTATGGCCACAAAAACCGAAGAAAAAACTACCGAAGACAAGGTAACTGCGGCGCGCAACAAGAATCTCGATCTTGCGATTCAACAAATCGCCAAGGATTTCGGCGACGGCGCGATCATGCGCTTGGGCCAAGAGAAGGTCGTCGATATCGATGTCATCCCGACCGGCAACATCTTGATCGACCGCGCGCTCGGCGTTGGCGGTTTCCCGCGTGGCCGTGTCGTAGAAGTTTTCGGCCCGGAATCTTCGGGGAAAACGACGCTCACGCTCACGGTCATTGCGCAAGCGCAAAAGCGCGGCGGGCTTGCGGCCTTTATCGACGTCGAACACGCACTCGATCCGGCGTACGCCAGAAAGCTTGGCGTCAATCTGGATGATCTGCTCGTTTCGCAGCCAAGTTCCGGCGAAGAAGCGTTGCGCATTTGTGAAACCCTCGTTCGCTCGAACGCGCTCGATGTTGTTGTGTTGGATTCTGTCGCCGCGCTCGTCACGAAAGCCGAGCTCGAAGGAGAGATCGGCGAC
>CATPCN010000482.1 GCA_955652855.1 uncultured Chthoniobacterales bacterium
ACGCAATTCTTCGAGCGCTTCGGCGACCGCATTTTGCAAAGTGCGCGGACCATTTCCGTTAAGCTCGATGTCGATCTTTTCGAGGCTGCGGATAAGATCGACAACTTCGCGTCGCGCGTATGGTCCACCGGCCGCAGCGCAAAAATGCGTTCGGCATCCGAACGGACGATCGTTGTAAATCAAACAAGCGCCGGTCGCGGAATGCAGCATTGGACACCCGCCATTCGAATTTTCCGGCAGCGATTTTCGGCCGGTGGCGCGAAGCGCTACGGCGACGACGACTGCTTCGCCTTTCGTTAGGAACGGTGTGCGACCTGTCAGTTTGAAATGACAACACTCGGTTTTGCGCACGCAGTTCCGCTCGATCGGCCGTCGTGCAAGATCGACATAAACTTGTCGCACTTCCGCGAGCGCGTTCTGTAATTCATCTGGAAGCAAGTGTGGTTTGCTCACGTGATCGAAGTTGGATCGACGCCAGCCATCGCGTGCCCCGCGATCCAACCGGTTGTCCAAGCCGCCTGGAAATTGAAACCGCCAGTAATGCCGTCGATGTCGAGCAGTTCGCCGGCAAAGTAAAGATGAGGGGTTACTCGGCTTTCCATGGTTTTAAAATTGATTTCACGCAGACACACGCCGCCGCAAGTCACGAACTCATCTTTGTTCATCGTCTTGCCGTTGACCTCAAGCTCCGTTTCGCGCAGTTGCCGGATCAGCGCGCTTACGGCGGCGCGCGGGAGCGTAGTCCAGATCGTATCAGGCGAAATCCCCGCGTTAATAACCAGCTTATCCCAGAGCCGCGCTGGAAGCGGACTAACGGGTGAATTAATTACTCGGCGGTTCGGTTGAGTGCTTCTCCGCGATTGGAACTCAGTTCGTAGCGCGGTCTCATTCATATTTGGAATCCAGTTCACGCGCAGTGTGAAACGATAATCCGTCTCGTGCAAGACGCGTGCCCCCCATGCCGAAAGCCGCAGGACAGCGGGACCGCTTACTCCGTTGTGCGTGATCAGCATCGGCCCGCGCTCGCGCAATTTTCCCACTGAAACCTCCACCTCGTTCACGGAAATCCCAGGCAACGAGCGCAGCCATGTCGATGTAACGTGCAGCGAGAAAAGAGAAGGCACCGGCGGTTCGATGGTGTGGCCTAACGAACGCGCGATCTCAGCGCCGATGACACTTCGCGCGCCGCCCGTCGCCAAAAGTAATCGCTCGCATTGGACGGAGTTGCCGTTGCTCAGTTTGACATCGAATCCGCCGTGCGGATTAATACGCGCGCTTTCCACACCTTTACGGGTGGAGAACTGCGCGCCGGCTGCTTTTGCCTCTGTGATCAAGCAATCGACGATCGTCTCCGATGAATCGGTCACGGGAAACATCCGCCCATCCTCTTCTTTTTTCAGACGTACGCCGCGTGTTTCAAACCAGGCCACCGTGTCGCGCGCGGAAAATCGATGCAGCGGCGAAATCAATTCACGCTCGCCGCGCGGGTATTGGGTCGTGAACCTTCGCGGATCGAACAAGGCGTGGGTCACATTGCAGCGTCCGCCGCCCGAAATGCGCACCTTGGATAGGAATTGCGGGCTGCGTTCGAACAGCGAGACCTCACACTTACCGTTGGCGCGCGCGGCCGTGATCGCTGCAAAGAATCCTGCCGCGCCACCACCCGCAATTACAATCCGATCCACTTTTCCAATCTACGAGAAAATCGTGGAATTATCCCATCTGCTTTCGCTTCGCGCGCCAATAAATACGCAGAGCCATTAGAATAAGAAGGAGTGAACCGCCCGCGACCTTCGACTCATAAAGCCAGATGTTAGAAGTGCCAGGAGGTGGCACTAACGCAACGAACATGGCAAAGAGAGTAATCGATAGTCCGCTAAGACCTATCACGATCGCTCCAGCAGCCCCTCCGGGAGTAACTAACCAGTCGCCTCGCTTACTTCGATAACAGTAAGTCATAAAACAAAGGAAAAGGTAAATGTAAGGGATGAAGTAAATGAGCAAAGACATGTCTAGCAGAATGAGAAATGCTCTCTCAACAGTTGTTCCTTTGCCTAAGATCGACAGTAATAGAAACAAGGCAGCGATTGGAGCCTGAACAAGGATCGCCACATAAGGCGTGCGCCAACGTGGGTGAATGCGGGCGAAAGCTGGCGGGAAATAGCGATCGAGCCCGACGACAAAGGCAACGCGCGCTGAGCCTGTTAACCAAGCGCCTATTCCGCCCATCCTCGCCAAAGTAAGAAGGAGCGCCGCCAGCGGTACAACCCACCGCCACACGCTACTCAAGCCGCGCATTCCGTTTGCGATCGCCTGCAGCGGACCAGCAACGATGTTGATCTTCCCTGTTGGAACGAGCCAGAGCATCGAGCCGGTACCGCAGATGTAAACGAACGCGACTAACGGCGCGGCGATGTAGATCGAGCGCGGGAGATTGCGACGCGCGTCCTGGACCTCGTGACCCATTGTCGATGAAAGCTCTAGTCCAGCGAAGGCGAAGGCAATCGTCGCCCACAGATTAAGCAGCGGCAGGTTCGTTAGGTCCGGCTTTAACTGCGTGAAGGTAATAGTATTGGATGGAGGCTTTGTCAGTGCGCCGTAAAGGCCAAGCAGGACAAGAAGAAGTCCAGGTAGGTAAACGCTGATGCCTCCGATATTCTGCAACCACTTGCCGGTGCCTACACCGACAACATTGAGTACGACGGCCAGAGTCAGGGCGACGATAGTGAAAGGAAGCACATAAGTCCATTTATCAGCCAGTCCGCTCTCACCTTGGCTGAAAATGTAGGTTGCACTGACTGCAGCTGCGAGAAGCAATGTCGGGTAGTAGAGGACGTTATTGATCCAATAGCACCAGCCGCAGAGAAAACCGTGTCCTTCGCCGAACTCTTGTTTTGTCCAGGCATAGATGCCACCTTCCGCTGGATAGCTCGAAGAGAGTTGGATAACAGCGAGACCTTGCGGGATGAAAAAGAGGATTCCTGCCAGCAGCCACAAAGTCAGAGAACTCGGTCCGGCCTTGGCAGCAGTCGCCACCCAGGTGATCCCGATCACAGCGACTAGATTGAATAGCACCAAGTCGCGCAAGGTCAGGGCGCGTTCTAGCTGTGGCATCGTGTCCCTGGTCATTGCTTGGGTGCGGAGTTAGGCTCGCCGCCGCTCCGCTTGATCTCACAAAGCAGTTACACCACGCCCTGGTCAAGCATGGCGTCAGCGACCTTAACGAAGCCGGCGATGTTCGCGCCGATGACAAGGTTGCCCGGTTGATCGTATTCGGCGGCGGTATTCCACGCGTTTTTGTGGATGGTGGCCATGATTTGGCGAAGACGTTGGTCGACTTCGGCGCGCGGCCAAGGCAACCGCATCGAGTTTTGCGACATTTCGAGTCCGGAAACGGCCACGCCGCCGGCATTAGCGGCTTTAGCCGGCCCATAAAGAATTTTCGCGGCCAGGAACAAATCAACCGCCGCAGGCGCGGTCGGCATGTTGGCCGCTTCTGAGACGAGAAAGCAGCCGTTATCGAGCAACACCTTCGCATCCTCGCCACTGATTTCATTTTGTGTGGCGCAGGGAAAGGCACATTCGCATGGAATGCTCCATGGACGCTGACCATCGACATAAGTCGCGCCGACGAATTGTTCGGCATATTCCTTAATGCGACGCCGGCGCACGTTCTTGAGCTGCATGAC
>CATPCN010000483.1 GCA_955652855.1 uncultured Chthoniobacterales bacterium
AATGGCAACTTTTATGTCGGAAACCTTAACACTTTTCCGATTGTTCAGGGCTCTTCCAAGCTCTTCAAGATCACGCCAGCCGGCCAGATAAGCGTTGTCGGCACTGGGTTTACCACCATTCTCGGCCTTGCTTTCGATTCCGCTGGTCGACTGTATGTGCTCGAGAACACCACCGGGAAGCCATTCCCAACGCCGGGAACAGGCAAAATCGTACGAATTGATGCGGGAGGTGCTCGGACGGTCATTGCCTCAGGACTCTTCCTCCCAACAGCCATGACCTTCGGCCCAGATGGCGCGATTTATGTTTCGAACATCGGCTTTGGTCCACCACCGAATGGCTTGGGGCAGATTCTGAGAGTCACAGTGCCGTAGCGCTGAAGCCGGTCGGGGCCAACACGGCTAGCGAGGCTGTAAATAAGACGGGCGACCTCTTGCGAAGCGGGAGAGATATCGCTCGACCCAATCGCGGCTGGCCGAGATGGGCACCTCTAAATCGCGGGCGAATTCTGCCTTCTGCCATAGGGCCTGCTTTTCGCCGATGGCTGGAGGCGGATCGGCACAGGCGACACAATGCCGGCCGTGCAAGCGGCCTCTACCGGCTTCAAAGTCTATGCGGAAACTTCGTGGATCACGTAGTTTTCCGGTAATTTCAACGATCCGCTTCTACGGCGGATTCCCTGAAACCATGCGATTCCGAGCCGTGCTTTGATTGAGCAATCCCTCTGGATGGATACTTCCGCGCAGATCATTTTGTTTTACGACAATGTGTTCTGTAGCTCTGCCCGAAAACCTCGGGTCCGGTTGGGCCGGAGGGGAAACGAGGATAACGCCCCATGTTTGCGTCTTGTTTGGCTGATCATCGAAACATCGGTTATCGGAAATCTCTACATTTTTCGCTCCATACATGACGTAAATGCCAGACCTATTCTGCGGCTTATTGTTATCGGCGGTGTTATGACCAGAATTTGAGATGGTGTTGCCGCTGATCGTGGCCTGGATCGTGTTATGGCCTATACCTATGCCAGCCAGACCATGATTGCGAATTACGTTGTTCGTTACGGTGAAATTGCCGCCGCCCAGCTCAATTCCGCCTGCTTTAATTCCACCACCATCTACGATTGTGTTGCCGGTAATAATGGCGACAGTATTTGTGGTAAAGGCATTTCCGACATCGATCTGTCCGCCACCAGGGCTCGTAGCGCGATGGTTTCCGCTTAATTGGTTATCCGCAATTGTCACCTTCCCGCCTGTGCAATAAATGCCGTTGTTTCCATTATTCTTGATCGTGTTGTGATCGATTGTGAGTGTCGCGTTGGTAGACGTCCGCCCGGCGTCGTGCCAGATACCGATGCTTTGAATGGCCGGATCAGCAAATCCGCTAACAAGGCATTTGCTAATGCGACAATCAGAAACAGGCACAGCTATGCCGATATGACCGAAATTTTTCACTTCAATCGTGTCAGCTACGGCGCCCGGCCGGTTGAGGGAAATCACCGTTGCAATGCCGTTGCCATCGAGCGTTAAATCGCTAATCGTACTATTTGCAGCATCCATTTTGACCATAGCTCCATCGAATTTCGGGTCACGGATCAGGACGGTCTTGCCGATCCCGGCACCGCGAATCGTGATTCCTGGCCTCGAAATCGTCCAGGTGCTGGCAATCATGTAAATGCCTTCCGCCAAATCGAGAACCGAACGATCGGGTGGAAGCTCTGAAAGCGCTTTGGTCAACGCGGGGACCGAGTCGTTTGTGCTCGCGTAACAACCAGAGCCGCACAGCGCCGCAAATATGACAGCAAGAGCGATGATGACCGTAAGACGCATAGCCACTTGTGAATACGGAGTGAGTCTGGCCATCCGTTAGATGCCGTGTATCTCGGGACTCGATGCCGGTAAGCTACGACGGGGTCAGCACCCTTATTACGGTTGCACGACCGCGGTCGCAACCGCCAAAGTGTTCGCAGAAGTGAGAGGCTTTCCACCAGAAACATCCTGCAGATAGAATTTCTGTCCGTTTTGAACCCACTTGCCTGTGGTAAATGAGAACGTACCCGGACCAGAAGAGTCGAAAAGATTTCCTGATGGAGAGTCGACGCGCACTTGGACTGCCGATGTCCCCCGGCTGTTCCAGGTAACCGTCGCGACACCCAAGCCTGACCCATCGGTTACAATAATTGGATTTGGACTGAGGGAGATTCTTGAAGAGGTCGCCGCTGATCGGTGGGGACTAAAAGTAGCGACATAGCTGGTGGCGGTCGCCGGTGTGGAGATGTTGTGAAAGCGAGCGCCGCCGTCCGACCAGGATTGGAAATCGTAAGTCTGGCCGTTCAAGACCTGTGGAGTATCCACATCGATATTGCGCGTTATATTAACGACCCCCCAAAAGGAGAAAGGAGTGTTTTTTAGTGAAGCGTCAAGCCTCACTCTCAAGGGCACCGGGCTGGTGGTCAAAGAGACCTGCGCCTTAAGTGGGAATATGTCCATGAACGTGGTCTGGGACAGTCCGTAAGAATCTATCGCCGTCAGAAAAAAGCGGTACCAGACATCAGGATCGGTTTCACCAGAGGTCGGGATCGTCACTGTGCCGCTCGCAATGCCGCTTATAGGTCCGAAAAATGGTTCGGTGTGGTGATTCGGGTTGGATAAAGCATGGTGCTCGAATAAAATCACCCAGGTGAGCGCGCTCGGGGAAAGCGTTCCATCTTGTGGATCAGTCGCTGAGCCGGCAAAAGAAATAGCATCTCCCGCCTTGTAGAAGGTATTTGGGCCTGGGGCAGTGATGGTCGGGGTCGGAGGCTGTTGCGGAATGACCGACAAGAGCGCGTTGGCGCTGGTCGCACTTCCATCTGTATTACTTACTACGCACTGAAAGGTAGCGCCGTTGTCCGTCGCCACTTGCGGATTCAAAAGAGTGTACGTTGGCGAGTCGGCTGCTCCGGAGATATTGGTGGTGCCGCGTTGCCATTGATAGTGTAGTGGTTGAACGCCTGAGGCAGCGACGCTGAACGTTGCCGGCCAGCCTTGTCCCACCAATTGGTTGGTCGGTTGTGTGCCAACCGTCGGAGCCAGGCTGGCGGGATAATGAATCTGGAAAACCTTGCCATCAACACGGCTGATATAGTAGAGGTTTGCGTCCGGCCCTAAGGTCAGGTAGGTCGCGCCGGCATCGCCCACCCCCGAGCCGTGGATGCCGCTCGCAAACAGACTGACCGGATGGAATCCGAACGGGCTCGCTGTGTCGATCTTGTTTAGATCCATCGTGTAAATCCAGCCCGCGCAAAGATCCAAGAAGAAATATTGGCCAACGTATGAACTTGGAAAACCACTCGGTGGGTCCCCGGGACAACGCGGCGCTGGATTATAAAAAGCGCCCCCTGTGATCGCGCAACCCAAAGGGGAAAGGGGGGCGCCTTCGTCGGAAAAATGGTGATACGCGAAAAGGGGATTGATTAAACCGGGGATCGGCGGCTGAGCAGGACCTTCTTTCTCCGGCCAGCCGTAATTTCCGCCCTTTACACCTTCATAGATGGACTCCCAGGTGAAATCGCCGACATTATCGATGAACATCCGTCCCGTGCCTGGCTGGAAATTAAATGTGAATGGATTGCGCAGGCCGAGGATGTAGATCGCCTTATTTTTTCCCGTGGTATTGTTGTAAAATGGGTTGTCGGCGTGAAAGGTGGAGGCCGGATTCGTTCCATCGGGATTTTCCGGGACGGGGTTAATTCGCAAGATTTTACCGAGCACGGTGTTCAACGATTGCGCGTTTGGTCCAAAGCCATTCTCGCCCAGTGAGACATAAAGTTTGCCGTCACGTCCGAAGTGCAGGGCGCTCCCGTTATGTATGAAGGAGTTCGCACTCAGATTGTCCATCTCCATGATTGGGGTCTCGCTTCCCGCTAGAGCGATATCCGGGTTCGCGGGATCGGCCGTAAAGCGGCTCAGGCGGTTGTGAGTTGGCAGTGAGGGGTTTGCTGCTTTTATCGTGTAATAGATGTAAACGTAATGATTGGTGGCGAAGTTCGGATCGAAACAAATACCATCAAGCCCGCGTTCATCGCGGGTGTCGGCGACGACGCTTAAAAAAGCCTTTGGCTGCAACACGCCGTTACGAAACACGCGAACTCGTCCTGCTTGTTCGCAGACGAACAGTCTGTGCACTGGCGTGCCCGACGAGGGACATGGGTCCGGCGCGAACGCCATTGCAGTCGGATTGAGTAATCCCGCGGCGTACTGTTTTTCAGCAAACCCGGCCGGTAAAACGGTGCCAGAACTGCTCTGCATCTGAACAAACAAGAATGTAAAAGATAAAAGGGCGGCCAGAGGTGCAAGCCGGCCGAACGGCTCTGCAATGTTAGTTCGCAGATAGGAGGTTGACATATATTTCTCAAGGATTTGACCGATAAGCATGGTTCGAAGTCGTGCATATTAAGCGATTCAATCGGGAGCAACAACTTAATTTTCAGCGACCTTTTTTTCCGACAGAAATGGAAATCTACTTGAGTGAAACGCCTCATTTTCGCGCTACTTACCATAAACTGAACGGTCGCTGTGCCAGGTAGCTTCGAGTCTATCTGCGCTTCGCGATCGCTAACAAACTGACGCCTGCCGGGAAACGTATCCGGCTCTGACAGGCGAGCGCTTTGAATGCGAATGACAAGCTGCTGTCTAACCACGAAGGAAGCATTTTATCTTCCAAACGCCGGTTTGATTTGTCTCCCGCGGCGCTGCGAAAAAGCGGTCGCAATTTCCGGGCTGCGAAAACTGCCGGGAGCGCGAAAACATTAATATAGTTCCAATGCGTAATCTCAAAGAGTGCCGCGTCGAA
>CATPCN010000484.1 GCA_955652855.1 uncultured Chthoniobacterales bacterium
CCCTTGTAAGCACGTACCTCAAAAATCAGGAGTTTTCGACGAAGGAAGACTGAACAGAGCCAGCTTTCAACGCAAACGACGCTTAATTAAGACAATGCCCCAGACGCGCAGATACCATCGAAATCACGAAAACCTACGGTTCAAGACCGGGCCTCTCAGAGCCACGGCGCCCACTGGGACAACTCCTCTGCTGGGAAGGAGAATGTTTCAATGGTGGCCAGAAGCTCAGGAGCCTTTCCGTCGTCAAACATCAAACGTGTAGGTGCGAGCCGGCGTGGACAAATTGCCAAAATTGAAAAGCTGCATCACGGTCAGATTGCCGTATTGATCGAGCGTCTGGGTGGTCTTCTTCTGGGCCTGATTTGCTCCGGGATCGAGCGTCGTCAGCGTGCTGCCGATATACGGATTTGATGAAGTGGGGGTCTGAGCCCACGTGAAGTCGTGATGGAAAAGGGCCACCTGGCTTGGGTAGTTTCGTTCTTCGTAGCCTGTTACCAAGCCTGCGCTGGGTTGCGACGTATCGGTTTGGAACCACCAGACTTTGTTCGATTTGCCGCTCCAGTCGTAGAAGTCGGCGTAAAGATGCACGTGACCATTTGTATCAGCCGAATCGCGATAGATGGCCACGCCGGTTAGCGCTGCGCCGCTGTACTGGGAAAGGTACCGTGTTGTTCCTGAATAGGCACTACTTTCGGTGGTTTTGGCATGCACACAGCATAGGCTGATGCGGACCGGTCTCCGCCAGCAGCTTGACGGTCGATTCAGTGAAACGCCTCACACACCTTTCGCACCTCGCAAGGTGTCTCGTTTTCGTTATCGTCAACTACTGTTAACCGCCTCGACAATAGTCTTTGGGACCCCAAAGGCTTTGCCGTCTTCCGACACGTGCCTGGATCATCTTGTTAACCTACGGGTTGCAAGTTCGAGTCCTAATCGGGGAGCCAAAACAAGTCGTTCGTTTTCAACGACGCCTTAGAAAACACGTTAGATGCCGCAGTGCGGCCGACTCCGTGGCTTCAATCGGGAATTACCCATCCTTACCCGAATTTCCTTATTCTTACCCCTCGGGGTACCCCCAGTTTCCCCCCAGTGCTCCGAGCAATCTGTCGGAGAAACGACGTCCCCCGCCTACCGATATGCGGGGCCTGGCAGTTCTGACCTTCATGGAATTGGATGTGTTGCAACTTCGGCGAGGGTGGCTGGTAGGGTGAGCGGTTCGGATGTTCGGCGGCAGATTCAGTTTATTGAAAAGCTCTTCGAACTGGCCGCCTGAGAGGGCCGTATCGATCCCGGCGTCATCCGCGCCGCCGTCTGGTGCGTCTAAACCCCACCACGCGGCTAAGTGGAATGGCGTCGGTAAATCCCTCGGCGTTAGTGAGATCCGCGCGAGCCCTGCGTATCATCGCACAGCGATCTTGACCTGCGAACCTGGAATCCAAGCAGCGCTGAGCTGGATGCTGGCCATGCCCGGCTGGACTCCGTCCGGAACTCGAAAGTTTACCTGATATGCGTTAGTCGCGCCGGGGTACCCGCCGGCATAAAGAACTGTCGCTGTTGCTCCGCCCACTACTACATCCACGGGTGAACTAACAACCTGCAGTGGATCTGCCGTAAATGGCTGGCCAGGATCGATTCCCGGAAATGTCGGCCCCAGGCCTGAAGCATACAAGCTGAGAATCTCGCCTGCTTGCGCCGGCTTTGCCGCTGTTACCAGCGAACCATCGACAGCGTGGACCACCGCCGGGCCATTCTGTCCCGCCATAATCTCCGGCGTTGACAGGGGGAGAAGGTGCAGCACGTAGCTGCGGTTCGCTCCGCCGAGGCTCCGGCGGCTGGCCGGATCTTCCAAGACAGACGCCTGCCGCGGTGAGCCCAAATTGATCACTCCGGCTTGTCCGCGGGCTCCGAGGAAAGCTCCAGTGCCCCCGATGATGCTCAAGTTATCTCCAGTCTGTGCCCGAGGCGCCCCCGGTGGCGGGATGCCTCTGGTCAGTCCCGACGCCGATAGGGTCCCAATTGGCGTACCGTCAAGTTGCGTGATCTCCCAATACATATCGATAACATTCCCTCTTGCGACATCGGCTGTTGCGTGTCCGGCGGCGGCGTTTGGGTCAAAGCCGAATACCGTACTCCGAGCCGTCCAGAGACCCTTGACGGGCTTACCGTTGACCGCGACGATATCGCCGACGAACACGAAGAAGTCGAATGCTTTCCCGTTGCCCGGAGTCGGCGTTAGGACGGGCGCCGTTGCAAACTTCTGGATATCAAACGCATCGTAGTGGTAGGGCACATAGTTGGCGATGTCGATTCTCAGAATCGCCGCGCCAGGGGTTTGCGCTTCGGCCGACAAAGGCCACGTGGCGAGGGCCAGCAATCCGGCACAGAATGCTTTCGTTGTCTTTTTCATTACACCATCTCCTTTTTCTCTTGAACCGGACGCTGCGTTACCATCACGACAGCACCTCGATGGCGGCAGCGCCTCCGAAGACTCTTTCGATGCTCCTTGAGGAATTCTTCCGGCAACACGTCGAAAAAAAGTTAGCACCCAAGACCATCGAGCGATACCATGAGCAGGCGGAATGCCTCAATCCGGAATTGCTGGCGATGCCGCTTGCGGACATCACGCCACTCCACCTCAACCGCGAGTGGAACCGGCTGCTTGAAAGTGGTGGCCGCACACGCTGGCATAAAACGCCGCGACCGCTGTCGGCGAAGAGCGTCCGTAGCATCGCAGGAGTGGTATCGAGCGCCTTCCTGCGCGCCGTCAAGTGGGGACTGGTGGGAGTGAACCCGGTAACAAACAGCGAGCCGCCCGTCCCGAAGAAGCACACCGGAATGGCGTTGTTGCCAACCGAGCAGATGTTGCTAATCGAATCCGCGACCGGCCCCTGGTGCCTGTCGATGGTCCTGAAAATTGCGGCTGCTACAGGTGCGCGGCGCGGCGAAGTATTAGCGCTTCGCTGGACCGACATCGATCGCGGTGACGTGGTGATTACGCGATCGCTTACCCAGACAAGACTCGTGCTGGAGTTCAAAGGCACCAAGACAGAGAGACCGCGACGTATAAATCTGCCGCAGTCAGTTCTGGTTCCGCTCGAGGCCCACCGGAAAAGGCAGAATGAGTTCCGCCGGCAGTTCGGTCCCGACTACCGTGCCGATCTGGATCTGATATTCGCGAATCCCGACGGTACGCCACTGAAGCCCGATTCGATTTCGGCTTCTGTATCCCTGCTCTGCCGGCGTCTGGGTCTGCCGAAGGGGGTCAGCCTACACACGCTGCGCCACAGCCATGGGTCGGTTTTGCTAGCGGACGGAGTGGACTTGCCAACGGTATCGGAACGGCTGGGCCACTCCTCGGTCCGCGTGACGGCGGACATCTACTCCCACGCGCTGCGCGGGCGCGACCAGGACGCTGCCCGGCGGTGGGACGAGTTCATGCGCCGAAATGGGGGATCGCGTGATGGAGAACTCAAAACGCTTGCGAACTAG
Organism: uncultured Chthoniobacterales bacterium; assembly: GCA_955652855.1. The sequence continues at coordinate 3,490 of CATPCN010000484.1, forward strand.
AGGGGTCTAGGGAAGGCGGCTAACGAACCTCCTGGAGAAGCACGTTCGGACGTATTGACGGGCGTAGCGCGGAAATCCCTACTGCTATTGCAGTCCAATCGCGTGCACGACGGAATACAAAAAAGCGGCGCTGAAAACAATCGGCTGTCTGCGTGTAGTTAACCAATGGGTCGTAGGTTCGAGTCGCACTTGGGGAGCCAAAACAAGTCGTATCTTTTCAACAGTGCCTTACAAAACACGCCAGATACTGCGTCCTGCTCAGAACTAGCGTGCTAATCGCGAATTACCCGTCCTTACCCGAATTTCCTTATCCTTCACCCTTGGGGTACCCCCAGTTTCACCCCAGTGTCTCGCCCTCTGAGATTGTTGGGCTGCTCCGGTCGTTGCGGTACGATCAGGGCAGTGCAGGGTGTTGTCGATCATTATGTGTCGTTGCAGGGCCGAGAGACCGGTGAGTGCATCTATTGTGGAAAGCGTGATGCACCGCTTGGGACAGAACACGCCGTCCCGTACGGCTTAAATGGGCCGTGGACGCTCCTTCGGGCAAGCTGTGACGCGTGCGCCAAGATCACTTCTCGCTTTGAGCATGATGTATTTTTCGATGAACCCAGGCAAAGTGAGCAAGATCTTACGTTCCATGGGTCTCCTCGCGACAAAACCGAAGAACAATAGCTCTGAGGCATTATAGATTTGGCAATCGCGTTCGATTTGAAAAGGGCCACTTTGAACTTCCGAGCCTAGCCCCCACACTAGTTCCCGAGGTGACACAAGGAATGAAAAAACGATCCAGAGAACAAAACACACTTCACGAATGGATGGGTTTCTTGATCGATGTGGCGATCTTTGTGATGGGTGTTGTCACAATAGCCAGGGTCCTAACGTCGGATATTTTCCAAGTGTAGACCTAAGAAAACGGACCTATCATGTGAGCGCAGGACCTCGGCACTGCGCTCTCTTTTTTGGTTGCCCGAACTAAATGATTCCACGGCTAGCAGCCCGTGTCTAAAGTCAAAAAACATCTAGCGCTGAAAATGTTTTGACTTTAAAATCAGCTTATGGCGATGGGCACACGCAAGAAGAGGGAGCGGCAGGAGGCCTTGTGGTACGGCGGCGAGTTGCCGGTGACTCCAGGCCATCCTTTCTATAGCCGCTTGAACGAGGTTCTCGACCAGGCTGATTTTGATCGCTTCTGCGAGGAGTGTTGCGCCGGCTTCTACCACTCCAAGCTGGGGCGGCCATCCTTGCCGCCGGGCCTGTACTTCCGCATCATGATGATCGGTTTCTTTGAAGGGCTCGACAGCGAGCGTGGCATTGAGTGGCGATTGGCCGATTCGCTCACGCTGCGGGAGTTTTTGTCCATCGGACTGGATGAGAAGACGCCGGACCATGTGACGATTTCGCGAACGCGGCGGCTGATTGATGGGGAAACTCATCAGCGAGTCTTCACCTGGGTATTGCAGCGGCTGGCGCAGAGCGGATTGATTAAGGGTAAGACCATCG
>CATPCN010000485.1 GCA_955652855.1 uncultured Chthoniobacterales bacterium
ACAACGAAGCGGTCAGCATCGCGTTGGAAAAATTGCTGCCGAAAAAGAATGCGGCCGCAGTCGCCCCGATCATCCCGACAAAAAAGTAAAGCGTGAGCCGAAATGGACCCCACGCGCGCTCGATTCCATCGCCGATGAACCAAAGGAACCAGAGGACAAAGATGACCCACAGATAGCTGAACGTCTGCGGAACAAAAATGTAAGTGACCAGCCGCCAGACTTCGCCGTGCCAGATCCGTGTTGGGTCAAGTTGCAAGACCGATTGAAAATCCGGATTGAGCCTCACGAGCATGAAAACGAGCGCGTTGAATACGACGACGACGCGGATCAAACCCGGAATCGCGAGAAATCCGAAGCGCCGTTCCAGTTTGTCCAGCCACCTCATTGCTGCGCCACGTTAGAGGCGCGCGCAAATCACTTCAAGCAATCGACGCACGCCATGCGTTGACACTTCGCGCGGGCAAAGTCTAGCTTCTCGCCGTGAGCGACGACGCCTCGAAAAAAACGCCGCTCTACGACGAGCATGTGCGGCGCGGCGCGAAAATCATTCCGTTCGGTGGCTGGATGATGCCGGTGCAATACACGGGCATCGTGGAGGAACATCAGGCCGTGCGAAAAAATCTCGGCATGTTCGACATTTCGCACATGGGACAATTTATTGTCGATGGAACGAGCGCGGGCAAATGGCTGAACACGATGTTGACGAACAACATCGAGAAGCTCGAGGTCGGCCAGGGGCAATACACATTTTTGCTCAACGACGCCGGCGGCATCATCGACGATTTGATCGCGTACCGGATCGGCCAGCAGAAATTCCTGCTCGTCGTCAATGCGTCGCGTGCCGAAGAAGATTACGAATGGTTAGATCGACATTGTCCGGACGATCTCCGTCTCGGGGATCGCAGCAATTATTTCGGCGGAGTCGCGATCCAAGGTCCGCGCGTGACCGAACTCTTCGTCGATCTTCCGGCGCGAAACCACATCGTCCATGTTGAGTTGGATGGAATGGCGGTGTCGCTCGCGCGCACCGGTTACACCGGCGAAGATGGTGTGGAAGTTTTCTTCGGTGCGGGCGACGCGGCGAATTTCTGGAACACGGTTTTGGAAAGAGGCGAGAGGTTCGGAATCAAACCGTGCGGGCTCGGCGCGCGCGACACGCTGCGCCTCGAGATGTGTTATCCGCTCAACGGCTCCGATCTTTCGCCGGAACGCAATCCAATCGAAGCCGGCCTCGGATTTTTTGTCGATCTAAGCAAACCGCAATTCACCGGCCGCGACGCGCTGGCGCAGGCTAAAGAAAAAGGATTGTCTCAGCGATTGATCGCATTCCGCATGAGCGGGAAAGGTCCGCCGCCGCGACCGCATTATTCCGTTTGGCATCGCGACGAGCGGATCGGCGAAGTTACCAGTGGCACGTCGTCGCCGAGCTTAAATTACGGGATCGGCATGGCATACGTCTCGACGCCGCACGCCAAGATCGGAACCAACATCGAAATTGAAATTCGCGGACAAACATTTCCGGCCACGATCGAAAAGAAACCGCTCTACAAAAAATCATGAATGTTCCCGACGATTTGCTCTACACCGAATCTCACGAATGGATTAAGCGCGAAGGCGAAAATGTGCGCATCGGCATTACCGATCACGCGCAAGCGGAATTGACCGACGTCGTTTACGTCGAGATCCCGAAATTAGATCGACAAGTGAATGCGCGCGAAGCGACCGCCGTCGTGGAATCAGTCAAGGCGGCGAGTGACATTTACGCACCGGTAAAAGGCACAGTGGTCGACGCGAACAAAGAACTGGAAGCGAACCCCGCGCTCATCAACACCGATCCATTCGGCAAAGGCTGGATCTTCGTTCTCAAGATCGACAATGCCGCTGATCTCAAGCAATTGAAGGACGCAGCGGCGTACAAAAAGCAGATCGGGTAAGGTTTCGCGCATGCCGGAAATTCTGCGAGCTCGAGGCTTTCGCTTCTTCTTTTTCAGTCGCGAGGGCTACGAGCCGCGTCATGTTCACGTCGAGCAAGCCGAGCGCTATGCTAAGTTCTGGCTCGAACCTGTTGAGCTTGCGGAGGCGCGCGGATTTCGCGGTTCCGAACTGCGCGAGATTCACTCTCTCGTTGAACAAAACCTCCAAAAGTTTATCGTTGCCTGGGATGAGCACTTTAGCCAATAAGCCAGTCGCGGATGCCGTTGATGTATCGTGCACCGACGATGAACTCGTTGTTACTCTGGCAGACGGCCGTCGCGTCTCGGCGCCGCTGGAGTGGTTTCCGCGACTCCTTCACGCCACGCCAGCTCAGCGAGCGAAGTGGCGACTTATCGGTCGCGGGGTTGGCATTCACTGGGAAGATGTGGACGAAGATATTTCAGTCCGCACTCTTCTCGCTTCGTAACGCGCCGACCTCGGTGAAAGGAAAAGTTGTCGACGCGAACAAAGAACTGGAAGCGAATCCCGCGCTCATCAACACCGATCCCTTCGGCAAAGGCTGAATCTTCGTGCTCAAGATCGACGATGCCGATGATCTCAAACAATTGAAAGACGCCGCGACGTACAAAAAGCAGATTAGCTAATGTCGATCTTAATCCGATCCACACTTCTTTCGTGCCTGCTCGCGTTGTCCGCGTGCGTCGCGGGATCCTCTACTCGCACCGATGAGGCAAAGTATCCTCCGGTTCAAATTCAGAATGTCCGAGTCCTTAGTGAACGACCAAGTCGTCCTTACATTGAAATAGGCATCGTCACGGCAACGACTGGTTCCTACGGTTCTCCCAGTTCCGCAATTGGTAAGATGCGCGTGGAGGCCGCAAAGCTAGGAGCGGACGCCATATTAGTTTCCAACATTGACCAGGCCTTTTACACGCACACGACTGCCACTGCGATAAAATGGCGTTGAATGCCCAGTGAGCGACGAAGCTAAGGACTCCCGCCTAAACTGGTCGAGGGTGCGACGCTGCCGCCGCGCTTAGTCTTTGCCGAAGAGCAGGTGGTCGATCGCGCGCAGACATTCTTCGAGACGAATGGGTGCGGCGAAAAAGCTGTAACCACTCAGAATTCCGCCCGAAACCATCTGACTTTCCGGGCGCAGATCGCTCAAGCAGAGCAGCGGCGTGTCTTTCAAAACGTTATCGTGCTGGATCTGCTGCGTGATGAGCGCGCTCTCCACGTTGGTCTTCATCGTATCGACCAAAATTAAATCGGGATGAAACGAACGGGCCACGCGCAGGGCTTCCCCATCGTTGTGCTCTTCCCTGATGATGTAGTTGCCGGCCTTTTCTAAGGCACGCAGAACGAGGCGGGCGACTCCCGGCTCGTGATCGATCAATAAGATTTTTTTTTGAAGCATGGTCACTACGGTTGCTTTGAGTAACGAGCAATGGCCGTGCCATGGTCGCGTCAGCGCGACTTTCCTAATCACCCTCGTTCAGAGCAGCGCAGAGACGGTGTTGATCATGAGCGCGAGAATCACCGTGTTAAATGCGAAGGAAAGCATCCCGTGCAAAAGAACAAGGTGCCGGAAGTCCCGCGAAGTTATTTGCACATCGGAAACTTGAAACGTCATTCCGATGACGAAGGAGAAGTAGGCAAAATCGAGATAGTCCGGCATGCGATCGCCGGGAAATCTGAGGCCGCCGGCATGTTCTTTCGCCTCGGGATCGTCGCTGTCGCCATAAAAAGTGTGCGCGTAACGCAATCCAAAGACAGTGTGGACGAGCAGCCAGGACGACACGACCGCGAGCAGACTTAGTCCGAGATGCGCGGTGAAGTGAGATTGTTGCACGGCCTTGTTTGCATAGAAAAGAAAACCGACGCCAAAAAGCCCAGCGCACGCTGCAAAGATGCAAAAAACAAAAATCACCGTCCGGCTGACGTCCTGCATTTGGGCGCGAAGTCGAAGTTTGGCCGGCGGCGTGGTGATAATGGTGAGCCAGGCGAACGCCAGGATGCAGGAAGCGAACGTGTCCCACGTGGCGATGGACGCCGTCAAAAATCGCACGTGACGATGCAAGGCAATCCACACAGCCGCCGATCCGATCAATGCGATAACAAGCCGGTGACGTGCATCCTGCCGGGAAATCCATTTTAGCGGGCGTGTCATAAACCTCGGAGGGGGATTTAAGCGCTCAATCGTGAAATCGTGCAAGCGAACATTCGTCGCAGCAGCGAAGTCGGCGCTTTTTTCTTGGGCAACGATATGCTTAATTGCGTTCTCCTTTTTTATGTCGATCCAGGCCAAGAAGACTGCTCCCGAACTGAACTTTGAGAATGCGATGGATCGGCTCGAGACAATTGTCGAACAAATGGAGTCCGGCAAAATGTCGCTCGATGATCTGATCGTTCGCTATGAAGAAGGAATGAAGCTGGTGAAAATTTGCCAGGAAAGACTTGCCAGCGCCGAACAAAGAATCGAAATGATCACAAGGAACAATGCAGGGAAGCCGAGCGTGAAGGAATTCGAGCCGGCGGCCGAGGCTCCACAAACCGCAACTGCGGAAGACAAGGAAGAAAAGAATAATGACGACGTCAGTCTCTTCTGAAACGACGACTGCTGCTCCATCGCGTTTGCTTGATGGCATTCGCTCGCCGGCGGACATCAAAGCGCTGCACGAAGAGGATCTGCCGCAGCTCGCACAGGAAGTTCGCGATGAACTAATCAGCGTGCTTTCGCAAACCGGCGGACATCTCGGCCCGAATCTCGGCGTGGTCGAGCTGACGATCGCGCTGCATCGCGTTTTCGAGACACCGAAGGACCGATTTGTCATGGACGTCAGTCATCAAGGCTACGTGCACAAAATGCTTACTGGCCGGCTCGATCGCATAGCGACGATGCGACAGTACGGTGGCCTGAACGGTTTTCTTTTGCGCACGGAAAGCGAACACGATTGTTACGGCGCCGGTCATGCCGGCACGGCGCTTTCGGCTGGTCTCGGCATGGCGGTGGGCCGCGATTTAAAGGGCGGCAACGAACACATCGTGGTCGTGGCGGGCGATGCCGCGTTTACTTGCGGGATCAGTTACGAAGCGCTCAATAATGTAAAAGCGCACACCAAGCGTTTCATTGTCGTACTGAACGACAACGAATGGTCGATCGCGAAAAACGTCGGAGCGATCGCGAATTATCTCAACGCCATCGTCACCAATCCCACCTACGCGCACTTGCACGACAAGGCGCGCGGATTCATCGAGGCGATTGCCGGAAAAACCGGCGTCCACTTTGCACACAAGGTTGAAGAGAGCTTCAAAGGCTTGATCGTGCCGAGCGTGATTTTCGAAGAGCTCGGACTGCATTATTACGGGCCGATCAATGGCCACGATATTTCGCTGCTCACACGGACTTTTGAATTTTTAAAAACGCTGGAAGAGCCGGTGCTGCTGCACATTCTCACCAAAAAAGGGAAAGGCTACGAGCCGGCGATCAAACAACCCGACAAATTTCACGGCCTTGGAAAATACAAGATCGAGAGTGGCGAAACCGCGCCGGCGCCGACGCCGACTTATTCGGAGATTATCGGCAAGACGCTCGCGAAATTTGCGGATGCGAACCAGAAGATCGTCGCGATCACCGCGGCGATGCCGAGCGGGACCGGTCTCGGATTTTTTCAGGCGAAACATCCGACGCGCTATTTCGATGTCGGCATTGCCGAAGAACACGCGGCGCTTTTTGCCTGCGGCCTCGCCACCCAGGGCTTGCAACCGTTTCTCGCAATTTATTCCACGTTCATGCAGCGCGCCTATGACATGACGATTCACGACATGGCGATCCAAAAACTCAACGTCAAACTCTGCATGGATCGCGCTGGGTTGAGCGGCGACGATGGACCGACGCATCACGGCCTGTTCGACATCGGTTATCTGCGTCACATCCCGAATTGGGTGCACATGCAGCCCAAGGACGAAGACGAATTCGTCGATATGCTTTGGACGATGGCACATTACAACGCGGGCCCCATCGCGATCCGTTATCCGCGCGGCGCCGGCACTGGCGCAAAACCGAAGGCGGAGCCAAAGATTCTCGAGGTCGGAAAAGCGGAAGTTGTCCAACACGGTCGCGACGTGGCGATTTTCGGCTTAGGCAACATGTTCGAAGTTGCCGAAGAAGCAGCGAAGAAGCTCGAGGAAAAAGGCATTTCGGTCGCGCTGATTAATCCTCGCTGGATCAAGCCGCTCGATACTGGCACGCTGGAATTCTTTGCCCGTAGCGTCGAAGTGGTTTGTACGATCGAGGATCATGTGTTGCACAACGGCTTCGGCTGCGCCGTGATGGAGCACCTGCATTCGCAGAGAATCAATACACCGGTCGTGCGCATTGGCTGGCCGGATGAATTCATCGAGCACGGCAGCGTTCCGGTTCTGCGCAAGAAACACGGCATCACCGCCGACGCGCTCGTAGAGAAAACGCTACCGCTTTTGCGAAAGAAGACGGCCACGACGCAATCGAGCGCGGCGTAGTTGAGACAAGAATCGACGCGCGAGCGATTGTCGATCTTGGGTTTGTCGATCTTAGCGACAATTTATGAGCGCAATTGAAGCTCGCGATCTCACCAAAATCTACCGCACTTATCGTAAGGAAAGCGGACTGTGGGGCTCGGTGAAGGGACTCGTGAAGCGTCGGCACGATGAGACCCGCGCGGCTGATGGCGTTTCGTTCCAGATTGATGACGGCGAGTTCGTCGGATTTCTCGGGCCGAATGGCGCCGGAAAAACGACCGTGCTGAAAATGCTCTCCGGGCTTCTCAATCCGACTTCGGGCGACGCGCGCGTGCTCGGTTTCATTCCTTGGGAACGGCGCAATGAAATGAAACGGCAATTCAGTTTGCTCATGGGACAAAAAAATGCGCTCTGGTGGGACCTTCCCGCACAGGAATCGCTCGAGCTCAATCGCGCCATCTACGGGATCGAGCGTGATCGTTTCAAAAAAGTCGTAGGCGGTTTGAGCGAGCTGCTCGAAGTGCAGGACAAAATGAATGTGATGGTGCGCGAGCTCTCGTTAGGCGAGCGCATGAAGATGGAATTGATCTCCGCGCTCATTCATGAACCGCGCGTGCTGTTTCTCGACGAGCCCACCATCGGCCTTGATGTTGTCAGCCAAAAGCGCGTGCGTGAATTTCTCCGGCTCTACAATTCGGAGCACCGCATCGTCACCATGCTGACGAGCCACTACATGCAGGACATCGAGGAACTTTGTCATCGCGTCATCATCATCGATCACGGCAAGATTTTCTTCGACGGACCGCTCAGCTCCATCATCGATCGCTTCTCCGGCTACAAGATTCTCAGTCTCACATTCGAAAATCAGGCGACGCGCGATTTTGCGGCGTTCGGCGAAGTGATCGAACAGACGCCCGTCTCGGTGCAACTGAAAGTTCCGCGCGCAAAAGTCACCGAGACTTGCCGGGAGCTGCTTGAAGCTTGCGCCGTCAGCGACATCAATGTGCAGGAGTTACCTGTGGAAGAAGTGATTCGGCAACTCTTTGGCGAACGTCGAACAAAGAACGAGGCGGAAGCTCAGCGTGCTGCTCTCAAGTGATTCTTACCGGCGAAGAATCGCTTCTTTTAGCTGGTGCACGTAAGCCGGATTTATTTCGAAGGCAAGAGTTGGCATCTCGGCGAGCTGCACGAGTTCAGAAAACGGAATGCTTTCGACAAAGCCGGCGGAGATAAGACTGTTGAGCGTGTCGGTCACATCTTCCGGCTCCATCCGCGTATAATCCTAAATCTCAGCGCCCATCATGGAATCGGCGAAACCGATCGCACGCACGACCGAAGCTTCGCGTCCAGTGAGCTTGAT
>CATPCN010000486.1 GCA_955652855.1 uncultured Chthoniobacterales bacterium
CGCCGCCGGTGAAGGCGACGGCTTCGCGGTCGCGTGCAACGGAATCGCCTTCATGATTCGCGGTTCTTTCAACGGCGTTTCATCCGGATCAATTGTTTCGTTGATCACCACGGCCGCCGGTTTCGTGAACGTCACCGGAATATTTCGTTGCACGAGCAAGTTCACCGTTTCGATCTCGTGTTTGGAATCGTCCGCCCAAATTAGGAATTGCTCGAGCCGCTGCAACTGCATGTCGATGTTGTCGAACCCGAAGGTAACTCGCGTGCGATTTTTGTCCGTCACGAGCAGGCAGTAGCCTTTGGAAAGATTGATCTCGCGAATTTGAAAACGCGTTTGCATGAAACTGCGCGTGCTCAGGCGCAACAAATCGAGCGCGGCTTTCGCTTCAAACGATGCGACGACTTTGCCTGCCTCGAGCGATTCGCTCTCGCATCCCGAAATGAGCGGCAATCCGAGATATTCCGGCAACAATTTCTTCTCTTTCATCAAAACTCCGCGCGCGTCCACTAGAAAAGCAGCGTCGGACGCGAATGGATCGGAAATTTCTTTCTCGCTCGTGATCCAGGCGATCGGTTTGCGCTCGCTGATTTTAATGTCGATCTCGCCCGGCAGTTCGCGCATCACCTGCACCTCGTCCACTTGTGGAAGTTGCTGCAAGCGGTCGTGCACCTGCGCGAGGCTTACCCGGAAAATATTTTCGCCTTCGTGTAAATCGGCCGTTTTCAAAATTTGCTCGCGCTGCAGCGAACCGTCGGTCTGCACGTCGATCTGCTTCAATTGATAATCGGGATTTTCGAAAAATAGTTTTTTCGATCCCTGCAGGACGCCGATGTAGATTCCGATGCACACGATGACGGCGAGTGCGAGTTTCGAAATGAGCACGAGCACGCGGCGGTTGCGATGTTGCGTGATGGTGCGCGAGCGCACTTTCACATCGAGCAGATGCTGCTGGCGTCGCTGACGCGAATTCGAGACGCGCTGATTGCGCGGGCGATGACGTTCGTTTTGCGCTCTCATTTTTGTGGACGCGCCGCGCGCGACAGCTCGATGATCCGGACGCAAAGATCGACATAGTTGATTCCAGCCGCAGTCGCCGCTTCCGGCAAAAGGCTCGCTTCGGTCATGCCGGGAATCGTGTTCACTTCGAGCACAGTCGGTTCGTCGTTCTCCGGCAAAAGCACATCCACGCGAGAATAAACTTTCAGACCAAGCGCGCGATGTGCCCGCAAAGCGAGTTCCTGAATTTGCTTGGTCTTTTGGCTGTCGATCTTCGCCGGACAAACATGCTCGGCGCCGCCGCCGGCTGCCGGATTTAGAAATGGATACTTGTTTGTGAAATCGTAAAAGCCGCCTTTCGGAATGATTTCAAGAATCGGCAAAGCTTGGTCGCCGAGAACGCCGACGGTGAGTTCGCGGCCGGCAATGAATTTTTCGACGAGAAGCTCCTGATCGTACTTCGCGACGTCGGCCAGCGCGGAAGCGAGTTCGGCGTGGTTGCGCACAATATAAACGCCAACCGTCGAGCCCTGGCGCGGGGGTTTTACGACGATCGGCAGCGGAATGGTCGGATTTTGTCCGGCGCTAATCACCTGCCAATGCGGCGTCGTCACGCCATGTTCCTCGAATTTTTTCTTGGATTGAATTTTGTCGAAAGCGGTCCGGCTTCCTTCTACATCGTCGCCGGTGTAAGCGACACCCCGGGTTTCCAGAATTTTCTGCAGCTGTCCGTCCTCGCCGAAAGTTCCGTGAATCGCGACGAAGGCAAGATCGACATCGGGCGGTAATTGAAAGTTTTCATCGCGGACATCGACATCCACGACTTCCGCGCCTAACGAGCGCAATGCTTTCGCCACGCCGGCACCGGTCGCGAGCGAGACGTCGCGCTCAGAACCTGGTCCGCCTTTCAGCACTGCGATTTTTTTTGGTAACGCGCCACTCATTACGCCGGTTCCCCCACGATTTGCACCTCGGTTTCGAGCTCGATCCCGCGCTTCTCGCGCGCCACGGTTTTGATTTTCTCGATCAAGTCCAGCATCTCAGACGCGGTCGCTCCGCCATCATTCACGATGAAATTTCCGTGCACTTCCGAGACGCGCGCATTTCCGACACGCAAATCTTTGAGACCGAGCTCGTCCACAAGTTTGCCGACCGGACAATCCGCCGAGTTTTTGAAAATGCAGCCTGCGCTCTTCGCGATCGGTTGGGTGGTACGCCGTTTCTCTTGCGATTCTTCGAGGCGACGTTCGATTTTCGCAAGATCGGATGGCGAGCCGCAAAAAGTCGCCGAGACCGCATAATTTTTTTCAAGCGAGGGAACGTGCCGATAATGCACTTCCATTTCAGCGGGCGTTTTGGTGTGCGCGTTTCCTTCCGCATCGAGATAGCGCACGCGCACGACGTTCTCGAACGTTTGTGCGCCCATCGCGCCAGCGTTCATGCGCAACGCGCCGCCGACCGCACCGGGAATTCCTTCCATCCATTCGAGCCCGCCGAGCCTCGCCGACCTTGCCGCGTAAGCGATTTGTTTCAATTTCGCGCCGACACCGGCGGTGATTTCGTTTCCGTTAATGTCGATCTTGTCGAAATCGCCGCCGCACGGATGAACGACAACGCCGCGAATGCCGCCATCGCGCACGAGCAGATTCGAGCCGCGACCGATGACAAACAGGGGAAGATTTTCGCGATGACAAAAGCGAATGAGTTCGGCGAAGGCTGACTCTGTGCGCGGCTCGACCCAAAATTCCGCCGGCCCACCGACACGCAAAGTC
>CATPCN010000487.1 GCA_955652855.1 uncultured Chthoniobacterales bacterium
GCGCTATTCCCCCCTCGGGGTCGAAAAGAGTTCCATAACGCGGTGCTGGACGAGATTCTCGATGAATCTGCCGCTTCCAGCCGCAATCGGCGCAATCCCCGAGGGGTCAAGCGGAAGATGAGTAACTTCCCCCTGCGCCGCAGCTACAAGCGTTCGCCACTCAGCGACATCTCCGCGGCCATTAGGATCGTTAAGTGAAGAGTATTGGACCTAGACGGCTTGTAGCTCACCCGATTCTATGAGCGCGTCAACGAGCCGGTCGATCGATGCGGGTAGGTTGCCGCCACGAATGAACACGCCCAACTCCATGTTTCTCTCAAGAGCAGCTTCGGTCAGATTGGCGCTGGTCAGGAACGCCACGCGCGAATCGGCTACCGCGGCTTTGACGTGCATCAGGCCCGCGTGCCCCTGTTCATCGCGAGGACGCCGCTCCGCCGGCCACTGCAAAAGCGACGCGCTAGTGGCCACCGCTCGGCCCAACTGATAGCTTTGGCGGGCGATCTCCTGGTCGCTGTGCGATTCACGGTCGCCTAGCACGATGCGTAGCGCCACGCCTCGCGACAATGCCTGCTCCAGTTCTTCCACCAGCCGCGGTACCTGGAAGATGCCGAAGCTTGTCATGCTTAGTCGGCGCTCAGCGCCGCGGATCAAGTCACACAGAACCTGTTCGGTGCGCCGCACGGGGACCACGGGGGTCGAAGGACCGGTCCATACCAATTCCGTGGTCTGCCGCGACCGCTTGGCCGCCAGCGCCACCTCAAGCATCGGCGCCAACTCATCCCGCGCGTCACTCCTGCAACGGAGGAATTCGTCAACACGCCCTTGGTAGCTGGGGCTCGCCATCGTGGGCGTCGCGCCGGCGCGCAATTGAGCGATCAACGATTCCACCAAGCTGGCCGGCAACTCCTCCGCCAACTTCAGACATGTTTCGGCGGCAGTCATGGGCGGAAGAACGCGAACTCGGCGCGCTCCATCGTGGGCACCAGCACTGTCCGGTCCAGGTACCGATTGCCTCTCTCGCACGAAGTCTCTGGCAAAAATAGACAATTGTGGCACGCGGCGCCGTGCAGCGACAGGAATGCCTTCTCAGGCTGAGTCTCCGCGCACAATGGGTCAGACGAGCAGATCTCCAGCCCCTCCAACGCCTGGTCCAGATGCTGCTCCAGGTTGGCGGTTTCGGCCAACGTCACCAACCCGCCCAACGTGCCCTCGCTGTCCGGCGCGGCTGTGTAGATGAGGATGCCCGCCATCGATTCCTCATCATCGGGCGTCGAGGAGTAAATGCGTTCCTTCAGGCTCGCCGCCGCATATCCGCACTCTACCGAGAACTGCCGAATCAGAGCGTGCGACAAGGAGTGCAGCAAAACGTACCGCAGCCCGGGGAAACCCAGAGATGGTTCCAGTTTCCTTTGTGATCGCCAATGCCGGTGCGCTCGAAGGAACTGCGTTTCGAGTATCCCGCCTTCAGCCTGCCACTCCGATACTTTCTTTTCGGAGAGTCGCAGGAACAGCCCCTCGCCTCGTACTTCCGCTGCAGGCACCCACGCGGCCGGACCTCGCCGCAGCGGCGCCAGTTTCGCGGGCGAATCGTCCCCACCCGCTTCCAGCCGGGTGAATCCCGCCAGCGCCTGGACTTCGCGCAACCGCTCGATCAGTACCACGCTCTCGATCCACGGCGCGTACTTCGTGGGCGGTGTACCCACCCTAAGCCGCATATTAGGACTGTTCTTCGACGGGTCGGGGTTTGAGAACAGCTTCCATTCGGGGAGTTTGAGATCCTTAGGCGTGAGCGGCGCAGTGCCGCCCATATCTGTGCGTCGGTGTAAGGGTCATATCGCGCGTGTCCTTTGCGCGCCAGTCTGACGTCACGCTCCGATTCGGCATCCTCGAATAGCGCGGTCAGATCCTGCTCTACCACCTGCTCCAGCGGATCTGCAGTCGAGGGGATAGAGAGCGCCGAGAGGGTCCGCGAAAACCACATATTGGTCGCGCCAAGAGTAATCGGCTGGACTGCAAGGCGGCACTCCTCGAGCGGCGCCACCCTTAGATGCGGATGCCGTCCGCGGCACGTCGGTAGCCCTGCCCTGCCATCCTCGGAAAATGCAGGCGCCATCGGCTTCCGTTTCTGGCAAGCCCGGCACATCAGCATGACGTCCGCCGCTTCGCCGCTGGCGCCAACATCGCGCAATTCCAGCGGACCGGGACACGTCCCCGGTTGGCCGTGCAGATATTCGTCCCAAGGGAAATCGTCGATGTGACCGTTCTCGCAGGCCACCAGGAAGCGTGCCGGAATCGCCGTCGCCTTCGCTAGTCGAGGGCAGTTCTTATGAATGAAGCCCGAACGCTCCGGCCGATTCGTGTCTGCGCGAAACTCGAATAACCCCGATCGGATGGGCGCCAGCAGCCTGCATTGGGTGCATACCAGCCACCGGGGAAAAGCCGCGACCGGCACTCCGTCTCCCGCGGATTTCCGGAACAACGGGCCGGTGTATCCTCTCGTAGCGGTGCCGCCTTGAGTTGCCGAACTTGCGCGCCCAGCACGTGGCGCACCACGCGCAACAGACGATCCTCGCGGATCTCCTCCATGTCACTGGCGGGCCAGTCGTCCAGACCCATCACCATGGCCGAGAATTGGGGCAGGTCCACCGTCGATCCGACCCCATAGCTGTAGATCAGCTGCGTCGGCCTTACGGTCCCAACGTCCTGACCGCTCATTGGCTGACCTCCGAGCTATCCATTCCGGTGTCGTCGAACGTGAGAGCAGCTTCCGGTTCCACATCGCGCAGCGAATTCAGCACAGTGAACTCGCCCCACGCTGCCGATCCCGCCATTTCCAGCAGCCCGACAGTGACGCCGTCGCGACCATCGTTGTATCCGAGCCGAGCGCCCCCCTTCATTCGCATGGCTCGGCCCCGCCAATCATCAATACGCTGCTGCAACGCCGCCCGCACGTCGTCTTCGAGCTTGGCGCCGCCAGTACCGGCTTCCGCGGCCCGCACTGGTAGCGCAGCCAGCGCGGCCTGCACCAGGGCATTCGCCGGCTGCATCTGCTGTGCACTATCGTTGCGGTTGTACTCCGCGCCCGCCTGCCGGATCGCACTCACCAGCACGCCTGTCAAGGCTCGATCCATCGCGCCAATCGAATACGGCGTCACGCTCAATGCTTCCACCTGCCGGTAGAAGGTGGCGTGATAGTGGCAGAAACTCTCGAAATGCGAAAGATCTCGGGGACGCGCCCAGTTGGCGACGGTAATTACCAGGCCTGGACTTGCGCGCCCGACGCGGCTGGTCGCCTGAATGTACTCCGACGTGGATTTCGGCTGGCCGGCCACAATCATGAGCCCCAGTCTGCCCACGTCGACGCCCACCGAGAGCATATTGGTCGCCAGCAAAACATCGATCGGCGGCTTCGGCGCCTTCTGCCCAAACGGCGGGAACTTGCACTTCATCCGCTCTAACACCTCGGGAATCTCTATCGCCGACTTGCGCGATGTCAGTTCCTCTACGGCCTGTGGCAGCCTTAGGTTCCGCTTCTTCAATCCGCGCGCATCCACCTGGGTCAGACGCGACCGCACGTCATCATCGACCAGACGCCGCATTCCGCCCAACTCTCGCAACGAACTGAAGTATCCCACCGCGGTCAGAAACGGGTCGACGGTCTCACCGTACTTTTCATATAGCGTCTGTCCCGCAGCCAGCACTGCGACGTAGACGCGGATCAGCGCTCCCTTCAGCTTCCGACCCGGCGCGCACGCGCCCACATACAAACGCCCGGGCGCGTCGTCGCTTACTGGCAGTTCCCGGGAAAAGAAGTTCGCGCCGGCCTCGAGGCCCGGAGGCGGAAACACCGTCACCCTACGATTGAATAGAGCGGACACTTGTGCCGCCGCGCGCCGCACCGTAGCTGTCGATGCAATTACCTTGGGCCGCACCTTCTTGCCATCCACCTCCCACGTGGCCAGTTGATCCACGGCGCCTTCGTAGATCCCGACCAGGCTACCCAACGGACCGCTAATCAGGTGCAACTCGTCCTGAATGATCAGATCCGGAGGGCGCAAGAGTGCATGTGGCCGCGTGGCGATCGCGGGAAATCTTCCTGCCGCCTGATGGGAGTTCGTATCCTCCAGCTCCGGTGAGCGAAATCCGTGGCGTGGGCACCAGCCGGTAACCTGCCCAAATAACGTCTGCACCGACCCTTGCCATGCCATCTGCGCGAACTTATCCACCGTCGCAATCAGCATGGAAGGTGGCCGCCGGTAGATCTCCTCGTCCACTACCACGATCGGCAGGCCCTCGTCCGGCGACTTGCGCCGCGAGTATTCGCATCGCCCCATCGTGTCTCCACAGAAGACAATCGTGCGCGCCCGCCCCGACGGGTAGTGCTCCACGGTAATGTGTTGCCCGGGGTCGATCGGGGTGCCGCACCACGGGCAGGCCGAGAACTGGTGTGGTGAGCCGACGCCGAATACTGGCCGCCCGCCACTACGCAATTTCTCCACAACCTCAGCTGATTGCGCGGTGCGGTTGGGGGTCGTCTTGCGCCCTACCCATAGGCCAAGCCGGAAGGGAGTCTCGCCCCAGCGCTCGGCTTTGTTCTGCCGGATCTGCTCGCAGGCACACATCAGCGTGGCGGCACGCTGAAATTGCTGCAATGTGAGCAAGCGTAGGGTGTAGCGCATCAGCACCGCCACGCCGTTCTCCCCATCACGACCGCCTGCATTCTTCTGCAATCTCCGAATGGCCATTGTGTAGGCAGCCAGCCCGAGGTAAGCTTCCGTCTTGCCGCCGCCCGTTGGAAACCACAGCAAGTCGGCGCCGGCATATGAGTCGGTTCCCCGGTCCGGGTGGTGCAGACTGGTCAGCGCCGGCAGGTTGATTAGGATAAAGGCCAACTGAAAGGCGCGCCAACTGCGGTTCTTCGGGATGTCCACATCGGCCAAGGGGAGCGCAGGCTCTGCTTTTCGCGCCTCGATCCACACTGAGCGCACGCGCTGCTGCCACATCGCGAGGTTCGCGAAACGAAACGCCTCCCGCGCTTCTGCGTTCGATTCGAGCAGGGCAATCCCCTCATCCAGTCGAGTCAGCACAGCGCGCGCCCGCTCCACGACCTGGGTTGCAGCATCGGCGTACCCGCTCAGGTCCGCCTCAGCTGTCCTCCGGACATCGAGTTCCGCTATCCACGCGGCGTACTCGATCGTGAGAGACCGCAGCTTCGCCGCCAGGTCGCCGTCGCCAGCCTCGGCCAGTTCCTTCATGTCCGTGATCAGGCCCGGGACGGCGCACTGCTCCACGGTGCGTACTACGGCGCGCGGCATGACGGCGGTGCGGATCCGGACGGCTTGATCCAAACGCTCCTGCGCCAATTCGCACTCCACGCTGATGCCATGCCCGCGAGCAAATTCTACATCGCGCCGGTAGAGCATCTCGTTGGTGCGATCTTCCAGGCGCGAGACCTGATCCAGGGTGGAGACGTGACCCTGCCCGGGACGGCTTGCGAATCGCCCTCGTACGGCCAATTCCGCCTGGAACAGCCAGTACATGTCGCGCGGACGGTCCTCCACTTGTTCGTTGGAAAGGAAAAGCGTAACGCTCCAGTGGCCGGCGCGGCGCCGAATCCGCGCGCGTACCGTAACCTGCGGGCATTCCCTCTCCGGAGACCATACGGCCAGATTGCCTTCCTGCAACGGGATGCTCCGGCTGCTACCCCGCGGATATCGCTTCCAAACGGTCCTGCCATCGGCGTCCGGTTCCCGCAGATACTGACCCCAGTGAGCTTCTGCCTCAAAGGCAGTCTCGGCCAGCTCGAGGCAAAAGCTTAGGCCGAAGGTGGACGGGGCTACTCCGCGCTTGGCCGGCGTGGATGGTTCCGCAGTCCCCTCTTCGGCGTTGTCCTCGGAGCCGTCGGCCAGCTCCTCGAACGGCTCCTCGTCAACTTCGATCACCTTCAGCGGGGCGAGCAATCCGAGGAGGTAGCGATTACGGACGCTCTGTTCGGTGACTATCTCCTGCTCCCCGCCAGCGGGACCCAACAGGTCACGGCGGATCAGATCTTCGAGTTCCTGGCGGAGAGGCGCGGTAGACATGATGGATTCCTTAGAATAGACCCGCCTGCTCCGGCGTGCGCTTGCGGGCTTTTGTCTTGGGGCGCGGAGCGCAGGCGGTCGCGGTTTGCTCTGCGGCGTAGCGTTCGTGATTCATGGCGAGTAGGCGATCAAGTATCATGCGCCGGGCGGGTTCGGAGATGGTGTAGCGGATGCCTTGTTTGGTCTGGTGGAAGCCGTGGCCGAGGTTTAGATCAGTCCAGCCATACGCGGCGGCGACGGCGTGGTCCAGCTCGACGTGCAATTCACGAAGTGTGGCGATGTCGTCCGAGATTTCGTGCGGGGAATGGAAGCGGTTGTACGTAGCTGTCAGCCCTTCTCGCCTGGCGGTCATGATGTCGCGGCGGTGTGAGTGGTAGCGCTCTCCGATTGGCCCGAGCGAGGTTAGCGACTGCGGGAAAGGGAAAGTCTCGAAACAGTCCGAGGGCGTGTAAACTGCGTCCGTTCTCATCGTTGACCCGCGGTTGATCACCCACCAGTAGTGGAGGTGGCTGTCAAGCAAGGCAAAGCACTCGAACTCTCGGCTGGCGAAAACCACCAGCTTCTGATCGTAGACCCAGTTGGGAGGGACAAATACTCCTACCTGGGTGCGGCTCGTTTGGGCGCGCACCAATACCCGATCAAGGGAGGCAATTGTCAAGTAGAGATCGGGGGCCCTCTCAGCGAATTGCCACCATCGTTCGCGACGCACCTTGCGCGTGTTCTTGTCCCGCTCGGGTTTGACCAGCCGCTCCACGATTTCCAAGCAGTCCGGATAACACATTGCCCTTTCAAGCGTCCAGTCACGGAAGTTGATCACCCAACGACTTGGGGAATGATCCCAATGGCTATTCAAATCGGCCCCGTTCACGTAGGGAGCCACCACATCCTGGTTGCGCGGGTCCTTTTCCAAAAGGCGTTGCGCCTCCTCCGGTCCCAGCACAAAGCCCATACCCAGCACGATCGATCCCTGAAAACTCTTGCCGACGTTGGCTGCCAGCCGGAAAGGTTTGCCGCTCACCGTGCCGGCCGGCTGCAATTGACTGGTGATGCCATCGTCTGCCGCGTCGTCCAGCAGAAATGGTCCGACCCACGGACCCTTGCGGAACCAAACGTGAGCTACTTCCAAATTCGCCTCGCCAGGCCACTTGCGGCTAGAGAGGGCGCGGTACACCGTGGCGCCGAGAGTCAGTTGATCCAATCCCACCTCGCGCGTATCGCCCTGCGCAATTGTGTTCGTCGCCAGCAGTCCGGCGGTTCCATCGCTCTTCAGTAGCCCCTTCGCGCGGAGGAAGAAGTACGCCACATAATCGGCGCTGCCTCGCTGTCCACCCGCCACATACTCCACCAGGTAATCGCGATACGGCTGGCCGAGCACGCCGGTGATGCGCTGCCCGCCAATGAACGGAGGGTTGCCTACAATCGCATCAAACCCGTCTCGATTGACAAAGACATCAGGGAATTCCAACGGCCAGTGGAAGGGGCGGTGCCGTGACGAGCCGGGCCGCAGCCC
>CATPCN010000488.1 GCA_955652855.1 uncultured Chthoniobacterales bacterium
ATCGGGATGTATTGAGCATTACCTTGGCGTTCAGGTGCGGGAATGGTTCCGTCGGAATGCCGTCTCATCCATGCATCCCAATCCGGCCACCAGCTTCCGGACTTCTCTTCCGCGGCGTCAAACCAGTCTTCCGGATCGGATTCGAGTTCGTCGTTGAGCCAGTGGCTGCGCTTGTTGCGAGCGGGAGGGTTGATGACACCCGCAACGTGTCCGCTCGCAGCTAGGACAAATCGCGCCTCTCCGCCGACCAAATCCTTCGAGCGAAACGCCGATTTCCAGGGCACTATGTGATCCTCGCGCGATGCGAGCAGATAGATCGGCACGTCGATCTTCGACAGATCCACCGCAACTCCACACTGCGTAGTCTTGCCAAGGTCCTTGATGTTGTTCTCGATATAGGTATTACGCGTGTACCAGCAGTACATCGGGCCCGGCAGGTTGACACTATCCGAATCCCAATACAACAAATCGAAAGCGTCAAGCGTAGCGCCCTTGAGATAACTGTCAACGACGTAACGCCAGATCAGATCGTTGGCGCGCAGCGTACCGAAAGTGAACGCCAGTTCCTTGCCGGGCAGAATACCACCTTTCCCGATCGTCGCTTCCCGCACGGCGACCGACCCGGCATCGATCAGGAGACCGATTTCGCCGGTGTCGGAAAAATCGAGCATGGTGGTGAGCAGCGTGATTGTCGCGAGCTTGTGCTGTTGCCGCGCGGCCAGGACCGCCGCGGCGCAGCTCAGGATGGTGCCGCCGACACAGAAGCCGAGCGCATGGGTTCGCTCGGCCCCGGTGATGTCGAGTACGACGTCGACCGCCTTTAGCGGACCCATCTCCAAATAATCGTCCCACGTCAGATGTCCGGTCTCAGGTACCGCGCTCCGCCACGAGATCAGAAACACCTGATGGCCCTGCGCGACGGCGTATTCGACCAGCGAATTTCCCTTTCCGAGGTCGAGCAGATAATATTTGTTAATGCACGGCGGCACGAACAGCAGCGGCGTCCGCTCGACTTCACCCGTCTGCGGGGCGTACTGGATCAGTTGGATTAGTTCATTTTCGAAGACCACCGTTCCCGGGGTCGTGGCGAGGTTGCGTCCGACCTCGAAGGCCGACTCATCGACCCACGTGATTCGTCCCTTGTGGAGGTCGTCAATCAGGTTCTTCATGCCGTCCGTCAGGCTCGCGGAACGGGTTTCGATGGCCTTCCGGATAACTTCGGGATTGGTCGCAGGAAAATTCGACGGGCTCATCGCGTCGATGAACTGTCTGGCATAAAACCGTAGCTGTAATTTTGTTTTATCGTCGACCTGGGCCCGATCGACGAATTCGTGCAACTGTCTTGAGCCGAGCAAATACGATTGCTTCAGCAAATCGTAATAGGGCTGTTCTCGCCAAGACTCGTCCTTGAACCGTTTGTCGCCCTGAGCCAGCGCAACCCCGGAATGTTCGCCGCCGGTAAAGGACCGCAGAAACATGGCGTTCCAGAATTGCCATAAATGCTTGAAGTACTCCCGCTGTAGGTCCGCGATTAATGTAATGGGTAACAATGGGTTGCCGGACGATAGCGACGTCTTGTCGCTCACACCCATGGTCGATATGAGGGCACTGTCAAATTGCTTCATCGCTTCTTGCCCGGCGCGCATGAGATTTTCGAGATATCCCTGCGCGTCCGCAGATGGTGGCGTGCTGCTCATGGCTTCCTCTCTTCCTCGCGGCGTTTTCAATGGATCCGTTACAGGCCATTTCTAAAGCGATTCCGGTTTGCGATGTACGGGCGAGCTGACAAGCGAAGTCCCTCAACAGCTGCCGTGTCAATCAGTCTGATCGCCTTTGCCGGAGATCCGACGATAAGCGAGTGATCTGGAAACTCTTTTCCTTCGGTTATCTAAGGCGCCGAGTTCGACGCTGACGCATTTCGTTTTCTGATGCATCTTGCTGCGCTTGGAGCCGCTGCACGAAGATCTTCGCCGCCCGCGAAATGTGATCGCGGCTGAGCTTTTCCGCGCGTGCGCCATCGCCGGCTATGATGGCGTCCAAGATCGCAACGTGCTCGCCCAAAATGCTCTGAGGCATTTGCGCATCGTCGTGCAGTACTTCGCCCATGACGCGGCGCAGATAAGGCCAATGCGGCGCCGTGGTCTCGCCGATCAGCGAGTTTTCCGAGAGTTCGTTGATGAAGGCATGAAATTTCATGTCGGCTTCGATCTGCTCATGCAGTGAGCCGCTCGCGACGGCGGCGCGGCCCGCTTCCAGATAAGCCGGTCCCTCGATTTTGGCCCGCTCTGCGCCGCGCTCCGCCGCGAGACGCCCGGCAAGCCCATCCAGCATGGCCCGAACTTCATAGAGCTTTCGGACGAAATCGGGATCAATCGGCGAGACAATCAGGCCGCGGCCGGGGGCCTCTCGGACTAATCCCCGGTCCCGAAGAAGCAGCAGTGCCTGCTGGACCGGCTGGCGGGAAACGCCATAGGCGCGGGCCAATTCGTCCTGGATCAGGCGCGAGTTGGACGGCAATTCGCCGTCCACAATCTCGGAAACGATCGCATTTACAACCTGTTCGACCAAGGTTGGCTGGGTTTGAACGGTAGGCATGCAGACTCCAATGGGCTGTCCTGCGAATCCTTAGCACCGCGACGCAATAAAATCCATTGCATCGAATTCGAATTCAGAATACGAATACGGAATTCGAATTCAATAGAGCCGCGTAAATGCGGAAATCACAGGGAGGATACTTATGCTCACAGTTAGCCGTCGTACGCTTTTGAGGTCTGCTGCTGGTGCCGTCGCCGCCGGATCGCTGTTGAAGAGCCCTGCTGTCCTGGCGCAGGCCGCGCCCTTGAAACTGAAGTTCGGCAATGACCTGCCTGCCACGCATTCGGTCAACGTGCGGCTGAGGGAAGCCATCGAGGCGATCACTGCCGAGACCAGCGGCAAGGTCACGATCAACCTTTTCCCGAACAACCAGCTCGGCAGCGACACCGACATGATGACCCAGCTTCGTTCCGGCGCGCTCGAACTGGCCACCATGCCCGGCACCGTGATGTCGACGCTGATCCCGACCGCTTCGCTGACCGGCGTCGGCTTTGCCTTCACCAATTACGACAAGGTGTGGGCTGCGATGGACGGCGAAGTCGGCAAGTTCATCCGCGGCAACATCGAGAAGGTCGGCCTCACCCCCTTCGAAGCGGTGTGGGACAACGGTTTCCGCCAGATCACCAGCAGCACGCATCCGATCAAGACCCCGGAAGACCTGGCGAACTTCAAGATCCGCGTGCCTGTCGTGCCGCTATGGGTCGCGATGTTCTCCGCGCTCGGTGCTGCGCCGGTCAGCATCCCGCTCAACGAAGCCTATTCGGCGCTGCAGACCAAAATCGCCGACGGCCAGGAGAACCCCTTGGCCTTGATCGAATCGGCAAAATTCTACGAAGTCCAGAAATTCTGCTCACTGACCAATCACGCCTGGGACGGTTTTTGGCTAATTTCGAGCGGCAAAGTCTGGAAGACGTTGCCGAAGGACGTGCAAGAG
>CATPCN010000489.1 GCA_955652855.1 uncultured Chthoniobacterales bacterium
AAACTGCGCTGCAGCAAGTATGATGAGCGTTTCGAGGAAATAAAGAACGGCTGCGACGGGTGCGCGACGGCCGTGGAAAACTTTGTCGGAAACGAAGCCTGAAATGAGTGAGCCGGCGGACGCGACAAACGGGATCAATGCAGCAAGCAGTTGAAATTGCGCGGACCGGAAGTCGACGTGATGCACTTCCCTCATGAAGAGCGGAAACCATTGGTCGATCCCTTGGCGCACCGCGCCGGTGCCGCATAAGCGCACGCCACGATCCAGACGACTGGATTTGTCACGATGATTTTGAACACATCGAGCACTTTCGTCTGGACTTGGCTGCCGGTTTCCTCCTCTGGATTTACCGCCGGAAAATTCGCTTCCTCGGGCGTGTCTTTCACGATCAGCGCCATGCAAATGACGATCATGAGGGCGATCCCAGCCGGAATCCAAAATAGCCAACGCCAATGCAGCGGCGGAATTTGGATCAAACCAAGAAATGTAAAGCCTGCCAAAAGAACTGGGCCGAGATTATTGATTCCAAACCGGCCGAGGTTAATCATGAATCCGAAGATGCCGGCAAATCCTCCGCGCTCAGTATGGCGAAACCACGCCGCATTTATCTTCACCATACCGGGCGCGCCAAACGCCTGTACGTAACCGTCGATTCCGCGAATCACGACGAAGAGCCAAAGCAATCCCCAGAACGACGCGATTCCGAACACGACGTTCATAACGATCGTACCCGCCACCCCGATGAGCATCGCGCGTTTTCCGCCCAAGCGATCTGCGAGGAGGCCATTCACGATTTGGCCGCAGGCATATGCGAGCAGCGCCGTCGTGATGATCGAGCCAATTTGCGCTTTGTTGAATCCGAACTCGCTACTGATTGCGCTGCTCGCCAGCGGCAAATTGTAGCGACACATGTAGAACGACGTGTAGAGCAAGCCGACAAAAGCCCAGTTGAGTCCACGCCGCGGACGGAATCCCGGCGGGTGTTTGACCGTTATCGCCATGACCGCTGGTAAGAATGCTTGGCAGTGCTTGAGGGAGACAACTAAAAACGTTGTTGCGCTTTGCCGGACGTCTTAGAGGTCATTTATGCCTCTTAACATCGAGAATCTGCACATTGGAATGAAAGTGAATCATCCGCGCTATGGCGTTGGCGTGGTGAAAGCGCTCACACAACACACCGCCGATATTTCTTTTGATGATGCGCCGTGCACACTTGACCGCGCGTCCGCCGATCTCGCTTCGGCCGAACCGACAGCGACCTTGCGTGAACTTCAGATTCCTCTCGCGAATTTGATCCGCGATACGGCGGAAGCCGTGGTGGAATCGCTGGGCTTGGAAAAAAAGACGCTGTTGTTGAAGGTCTGGCGAATCGTTGGCAAAAGGGAAGCCTCGTCCTGCAATCGGCCGACACGTCGCTTCAGCCGAAAGAAGTACCGCTCGAAACCTTCTTTCACAAGATCGTGATGATCCGTAACAATCTTCGCGTGCTCGAGCAAAAGGTGAACGCGAGCGATAAACTCGTTGACGCGGACAAGTTCGAGATGCAGCAATATATCACGCGCTGCTACGGATCGCTCACCACGTTCAACGTCCTCTTTAAGGACAAGGCCGATCAATTTTCGACGAGCACTTAAGGTCAGCGAATCCAAACGGTCTTCGTGTTTGTAAATTCTCGAATTCCGAACGCGCCGAGCTCGCGCCCGAAGCCGGACCGCTTCACGCCGCCGAATGGAAGCCGCGGATCGGATGCAACCATGCCGTTGATAAAAACCATGCCGGCCTCAAGTTCGTTCGCAAAAAGTTCTTGCTCGTTTGCATCGCTCGTCCATGCGCTCGCGCCGAGTCCGAAGACGTTGTCGTTCGCAATCGTGATCGCTTCGGCTTCATCGCGCACACGGAAAAACGAAGCGACCGGACCAAAAATTTCTTCGCGGTAAGCCGGCGATTCGCGCGGTACATCGACAAGCACTGTCGGCTCGTAAAAAAACCCTGCGCGTTGAATCCGATTGCCGCCGGTGAGCAGCTTTGCGCCGGCTGCAATCGATTTCTGCACTTGCGCGTCCACGCCGAGCAAAATTGATTCGGTCGCGAGCGGGCCGATCTCGGTCGTCTCATCGAGTGGATCGCCGATTTTAAGCGCGCGCATTCGATCGACAAACTTCTGCAGAAAATCATCATAGATTTTCTCCGCGACGATGAAACGCTTTGCCGCGATGCATGATTGACCGGTGTTGATGGTGCGCGCTTTCACGCCGGTGGCGAGGGCTCCTTCCAAATCCGCGCTCGGCATCACGATGAACGCGTCGCTTCCGCCGAGTTCAAGCACACTCTTCTTAATCTCGCGGGCGGCGGCGCTCGCGACTGCGCTGCCCGCACGATCGCTGCCAGTCAGCGTCACCGCTTTCACTCGTGGATCGACAATTAATTTCTCCACGCGGTCTGATTCGATCAGCAACGCTTGAAAAATTCCTTCGTCGAAACCAGCGCGACAAAAGATGTCTTCGATCGCGAGCGCGCATTGCGGGACGTTCGCCGCGTGTTTGAGCAAGCCGACATTGCCGGCCATGAGCGCGGGCGCGGCGAAACGAAACACCTGCCAGAAAGGAAAATTCCACGGCATGATCGCGAGCACCGCACCGAGCGGTTGATAACGGACGTAACTGCGGGCTGCGTCCGTTTGTGCGGGTTCGTCTGCCAGGAAGCGCTCAGCGTTCTCGGCATAAAATCGACATGCGCGGGCGCATTTCATCACCTCATCAATCGACGCGCTGAGCAGTTTACCCATTTCCAGCGTGATAGTGTGCGCGAGTTTTTCCTTTTCCTGCTCGAGCAGCGAAGCGGCGGCCATCATGAGCGACG
>CATPCN010000490.1 GCA_955652855.1 uncultured Chthoniobacterales bacterium
AAGGACCCCCGCGCCCCGGAAGACGCTTTTTTGGTCGAAAGAAAAACCAGCGGCCGCCCATCACGCATTGCGAAAATTGCGGCACGCTGCTGTCCGGCCATTACTGCGCGCAGTGCGGCCAGCCGGCGATTGATTACCGCCGATCGTTCCGGCACGTCATTGTCGATGTACTAGATTCGTTTTTGAATTGGGACTCGAAGTTCATCGCGACGATCGCGCTGCTCATCGTTCGGCCCTGGCAACTGACAAACGAATTTCTCGCTGGCAAGCGCGCTCGCTACTTGCATCCGCTGCGACTTTATCTTCTCGCCAGCATTCTCTTTTTCTTCGCTGCCAGCTTCGGAGCAAAATCGATGCACATCGATACGCGAACGAAGCGCGCCGATTTGCCTCCGGAAGCGAAAGCGAAATTGGACGCGACCATGGACAATGTGCCTTCAGAAGCACGGGCAGAAGTGGACGCGGTCATGAAAAAAGCGTCCGAGGCAAAAGATCAGCCGCTCATCCAATTCGGCGACGATAAAAAGCCGAAAACGCACTTCGAAAAATGGATGCAAGATCGAGCGAAAGAAAAATTCGGCGAGCACGGCACAAAAGCGCAGGCCTTTCTCATCACGCTGTTGAGCAATCTTCCCTACATGATGTTGTGCGCGATTCCGCTCTTCGCCTTTGTGCTTAAGGCGCTCTACATCCGGCGCCATATTTTTTACATCGATCACCTCGTTTACGCCCTGCACATTCACACTTTCGCCTACGTCGCGGTCATGGTGATCAGTTTCACAACGATGGGGCTGAATCGTGTCGCCCCGAATATTTCCGGCCTGGTTTGCGGGCTGCTCATCACCGCGGCCGTTTTCCAAATCTTCTTCTCGATCCGTCGCGTTTATCGACAGGGCTGGTTCTTTAGCCTGATCAAATTCTTTTTCGGCGGATTTGTTTACTTGATCGTGCTGTTGGTCGCGCTCGCCGCGACTTTTTTCGCGACGCTCGCTTTGCCGTCGTGAGTAAACGACGCCGCTTTACGAAGCGCTGAGAATCTCGCGCGCTTTTTCCAGCGCTATGTCGATCTTAGCGGTTTCTTTGCCCGCGCCGCGCGCGCCCTCGGGACGTCCGCCGCCTTTTCCGCCGACAATCGGCGCGATCTGCTGAATGATTTTGTCCGCTTGAAATTTTGACGTGAGATCTTTCGGCACGGCCGCGATCAATGCGACATTTCCATCCGTCTCGCCGGCAAGAACAATCGGCCCGTTAAACCTTGCCTTAAGCGCATCGACGACAGCTTGAAGCAATTTGCTTTCGCCGTTCTTAATTTCGGAGACGCAGAATTCTTCTTCGGCATGCGATTCAGCGAGCTCGCTCGCAATCGCGACCGCGCGAGTTCGCAGCTCGGCCCCGGCGCTCTTCGCGTTTTGCTTCTCCCAATCGTGAACTTCGGTTTCAAGTTTCTCGAGATGCGCCGCGCGCATGTCGATCTTACCCAGGGTCGCATCGGCTTTTTCTTCGTTCGCAAAAACTGGTAGTGCAGCGAGTCCGGGTTTTTTGCGGGCGAGCATTTCGAATTTTTCCTGCTGCCGCGCGGCTTCCTGTTTCGCCCAATCATTCACGGCGCTGCCTGCCACCGCCTCGATGCGCCGAATGCCTGCCGCAATCGCAAACTCATTCACGATGTGAAAGTGTTCGATCTCGCCCGTCGCGCGCACGTGCGTGCCACCGCAAAGCTCCATCGAAAAACCGTTGAGCGCTTTCGGTTCGCCGCCAATTTGCACGACGCGCACCGTGTCGCCGTACTTGTCGCCAAAGAATTGTTGAATGTCTGAGCGCTTCTTCGCTTCCGCATAAGGAATCTCCGTCCACGAAACCAGCGCGTTCTCCGCGATCTTTTCGTTCACCAATTTTTCCACGTCGCGCTTCTGCTGCGGCGTCAGCGCCGCGCTCGAAAAATCGAACGTCAACTTATCTGGCCCAACGTAACTTCCCTTCTGCGCCGCATCGCGCGAAACGAGTTCATGCAACGCCCAATGCAAAATGTGCGTGACTGTGTGATGCCGCTCAATCGCGCGCCGACGGGGGATGTCGATCTTAACCGTGACATGCTCGCCGACAGCAGGTGCATCCTCTCTTTCAATGAGATGAATCCACGTCCCGCCTGATTTTTGTGTGTTCGCAATTACCCATTGTCGATCTTCGAGTAAAATTTCGCCGGTATCACCCACCTGACCGCCCATTTCGGCGTAACAAACTGAATTGTTCAGAACGACGCCGGTCTTATTGCTTACTGCAAAAACGTTTTGCACATCGGCACCAGTGTGATCGAGCTCGTAACCGAGAAAATGGGTCGGCGTTTTTCCTTCGACCTCCGAAATTTCGATTGTCGACTTCTTTTGCGCCGCCCGCGCACGGGCGCGCTGTTCCCCCATCAACTTTTCAAATCCCGCAACGTCTACATCGAGCCCGCGCTCTCGCGCCATCAGCTGTGTCAGATCAAGCGGAAACCCTTGCTCGTCGTAAAGTCGAAATGCAAACGCGGCAGAGATTTCGGGGAGCGCACGCGAGTCGCGTGCGCTCCCCGATGCGCGCGGTGCGTTCAGCATCCGCACGACCTCGCGCCCGAAGAGCTCGATTCCTTTATCGAGCGTTTTGTTAAACGCCTCTTCTTCGCGGCGGATTGTTTCTTTGAGCGTCTTCCGTTTTGCGCGGACTTCGGGAAAGACATCGCCTAGTGCGCGCGCGACAACATCGACAAGTTTGAAGAAGAACGGTTCGTGAAAATCGAGTGTGCGACCGTATCGAACAGCGCGGCGAAGAATTCGGCGCAAAACATAACCGCGGCCTTCGTTTGACGGAATGATTCCGTCGGCGATGGCAAACGATAGCGTGCGGATGTGATCGGCGATGACGCGAAACGCCACGTCCGTGGCGTGTTGAGAGTTCAGAGTTGAGAGTTGAGAGCGGTCGGGCAGCGTACTCGTATATTTTTTGCCGCTCAGCTTTTCGATCTCATCGAAGATTGGACGGAAAATGTCGGTCTCGTAGTTTGAGATCGCGCCGGAGAAGTCAGTGAAATTTTTCGTGCCTTGCATGATCGCGGTCGCGCGCTCAAAACCCATTCCGGTATCGACGTGGCGCTGCGGCAATGGCGTAAACGATCCGTCCGCGTTCGCGTTGAACTGGATGAAAACGAGATTCCAAATTTCGAAGCAGCGCGGATCATCCTTGTTCACGAGCGCGCCGCGCGTGTCGCCATCGGGCGTAAGATCGACATGTAACTCGGAACACGGACCACATGGGCCGGTATCGCCCATCATCCAGAAGTTGTCTTTCTTGCCACCGTTGACGATGTGGATCGCTGGATCGAGATCCGCGTCGCTAAATTTTTTGGCCCAATGATCGTGCGCTTCCTGATCGAACTCGCTCGGTTCGTTCGGACCGGGTTTGTAAACGGTCGCGTAAAGCCGTTGCGGCGGAAGTTTCCAACGATCGACAATTAATTCCCACGCCCACTCGATCGCTTCCTTTTTGAAATAATCGCCGAAGCTCCAGTTGCCGAGCATCTCGAAAAAAGTGTGGTGATAGGTGTCGAGGCCGACGTCTTCGAGATCGTTGTGTTTGCCGCCGGCGCGAATGCACTTCTGCGTATCGGCGACGCGCGGCGGATCCCACGGCGG
>CATPCN010000491.1 GCA_955652855.1 uncultured Chthoniobacterales bacterium
CGCGTTCAAAACTTCCGCTCCTGGTCGCCGGAGATGGTGCCCGATCCGGACAAAGCGTGTTACGGCCTGGAGTATTTTTGTTTTGAAAGCGACGGTCTTTGGGATTCGAAGGACGAAGATTTAATCGAGCTCGCCCAACGCGAGCTCATGAAGATCGGGCTCGCCCAGGAGGGCGACGTCATGGATGGCTGCGTCGTCAGACAAAAGAAAGCGTATCCTGTTTACGATGACGATTACGCGCGGCACGTCGCGACGATTCGGCAGGAATTGGAAGATCGTTATCCGAACCTGCACCTCGTCGGCCGCAACGGCATGCACAAGTACAACAACCAGGACCACGCCATGATGACGGCAATGTTGTGTGCGGAAAACATTCTCGCCGACACCAAACTTTACGATCTTTGGCAGGTCAATGCCGACGCTGAGTATCACGAAATGGGCGACGAAGTTGCGGATGAAACGAACGGCACCGCTTTGCGACTCGTTCCAACCCGCGTCGGTTCAACTCCCGAACTCGCGCCCGAAGCGT
This sequence comes from uncultured Chthoniobacterales bacterium, assembly GCA_955652855.1. The sequence continues at coordinate 530 of CATPCN010000491.1, forward strand.
AGTCGCATCTTTATTTTCTTGCGCCGCCCATTCTCCTGAGACGTTTATTGCCGCATGCCGATTCGGCGGAACCGACCAAAGCCGGAAAATTTCAACCGGAGCGCGGAGTTGCCGTTCCAACTTCGCATCGACGACTTCGAAATCGCCGACCTCACAAAGTATCAGGCTGACGTTTACCATCCTTTGAATCGCGCTCTGCGCGGCCTCGAACCAGTAACGACGGCCGATTTGGCGATGGCGAAAAAATCGATAGCGCAATCGCACGCGCGGCGATTCCGCGAGACATGATTGTCTATCGCGGTTTCAGGCGAAACGTGGTCAACGAGTTGGAGCCAGGCGACACTTTCACTGACAACGGATTCTCCTTCTCCACTCTCTCTGAGACAGTCGTGCGGGAGAGATTCGCCTATGGCGGCGGGGCGATTTTCCAGTTCGTCGCTCGGAAGGGGACGCACGCGATTTATCTCGACGATTTGATAAAGTTTCCGCGACCGGAGTTAGAGATCCTCTTTCCGCGCGGCGCTTCCTTTCGAATATTGAGCAAAGAAATCCGGCACGGAATCACATACTTTATGGTCGAATTGATATCAGCGAACCCGACGACAAACCGACCCCGTCGAAGATACGCGCGCCCTTCAGGAGCTTATCAGCCGTCGCTTCATCGTCGGCAATATCGCCGGTGACTCTTTGCAGGCGACGACTGCTTCGCGCGGTTTGGCGATGAGCTGATTAACGTGCAATTTCGGCGTCGAATGTGTTAAATCGGATTGGAACGAATGCGAAACATCTTTCTCTTGTACATGCCGCCAGGCAACACCGAGGCGATGGTGCACTATCAGGACACGATACGCAATAAAGTCGCGTTTGGGCGTATCGCGCCGCAGGTCTCTTCGAGTTTAGTTCGGAACCTGCAACAAGTTTTCGGAACTCATTCGATCGCTGCCTGGGGTTCGCGCGACTCATCGGCAAACAGGGCGAAATTCGATCGAATGGCTGAAGGTGACGAGATACTGATTGTAGAAGGAGAGACGATTAAATTGTTGGGGCGAGTTGCCGGAAAAGTGGTAAGCCCGACGCTTTCGGCGGAGCTGTGGAAAAACCTTCGTGGTGACACCACCCAAGGATGTGATCTGATTTATTTCATCGCGAATTCAAGAGAGATCGATCTCCCGTTCGCGGAATTTTGCTGCCTGTTCGGATACGAAAAGCATTTCCAACTGCGTGGATTTACAAGTATTTCGAAGGAACGACTCGAAACATTCTATGCTCAGTACGACGATCTTTATTCGATTCTTCTGCGCCTGAAAAAAGGCGATCGAATCCAGGAACTTCCTGAACCGGAAGCATACAAGCCACCCCCGCGTCGTGATGAAGAACTAAGTGCAAAACCCGAACGCGAGTTATCTGATCATCTTCGGATGCAGTGGTTACTTTTGAAAATGGGTCGCCAAGCCGGTGAGAAGGTTTGGGCGCCGAAGAATGATCAACAACGAATCACCGCTGAATACAAGTTTGCGGATTTCGCGGAAACGTTCACGGCGGGTTTAGATACTCAGGCAAAATACGTCGAGAACATCGACGTAGTTTGGAAAGAAGAATTCAGGATTGACGCCGCATTCGAAATCGAAAACAGCACATCGATATATTCCGGCTTACTTCGATTTGCGGACTTGATGATGGTCGCTCCAAACACCGTTTACCCAATGTTTATCGTTGCGCCCGGCGAGAGACGCAATCGCGTCCGGGAACAGTTAGCGCGACCAAGTTTCCGATACCTCGGCATCCACGAGAAAGTTCGCTATCTCTCTTATGAAAAACTCAACGAAATTGAGGAGTTTTTTGATGAAGCGAAGTCTGGGTTGAGTGTCGAGGTCTTTGTAGGTAAGTCGGAATCACTGCCCGCGTAGAGGTTCATCGGTTTTCTTCGTCGCTCTCGTGAAGTTGCAAGGCCGTAAGGAACGGATCGTTTAGATCCATGCCGACATCGTGTTGAGGTGAAATGTGCTTAAAACCCGCATACATTAGACACATTAAATGGAGGCCCGAAAACTTGCGGTTCGGGATAGTGTTGAGTTCATATTTCTCTTCCGGTGAGGCGTAATCCAGCCCCGCACGCCCGATAAAGGCAATTTCGAAAGCAACGTTTCGAATTTCATCTGGCGTCATAGCATCGAAACGTTTGAACGCGTCGAGAAAGTAAAACACTGCCGCCGGGTGCTTTTCTCGCAAGAGGACGGGGTTTGTGGTGCCCTCTTTGCGTGGAGCTTCCGTCACTTCGTGTTGTCCGGGATCATCTGTCCATTCATACCAACCGCGAAGTCCGGTCATCTCGGCGAACTCGTCTACCAATTTGTATTCGTCTCCTGGCCCAAGATTCTAGGAATGCTCCATCCAATGTTTAAATAGGCGTTGCGAGAGTGCGAAGGTGTCAAATCCGCGATAGAAAACCGCAAACGCAGAAGCTCCCTCGAAAAGATCGTCGACGAAGAGACTCCATGCGCCATTTAATGCGAGGCTGGCTTGCATAATTTTTCGCGGCGTAACCTTGCGGATATCTGGATTACTATTTGTTTGCCAAGCCTCCAGGGCCATTCTCCGCACGGACACAAACTGTGCTGGCGAAATCGGTCCGAAGGTGTTTCGGATATAACGCTCGATCAACATATCCAGCGGGCAATTAAACAGGAACCCTGTCAGGCCAGCCACCAGCGATAGCGTAACCTTTGTGATCGACTCCTCAGAAAAACCTTCTTTTTCCATTTTCCGAATGTCCCCGCCGACCGAGCGAATCGCGATTTCGCGGCTCTTTGCAGTAGTTGCGAAGAACAGTTTTTTTCCGCTCTTCCGCGCTTCAGATTCGAGCTTCAGGTGGGTCAGCTCGTGAGCTTCGAGATGGGCTAGAAGTTCGGGGTCGTATCCCTTTCTTGTCTTGATGAGATGGTAATCGCGTCCGTGTTTCCACGCCATTTGGATCGTGGCTCCGAGCTGATCCTCGAAATCGGTTTCTTCGAATCTGATCGGAAAACCCGAAACTCTTTCCATCTCGGATTTGTAGCCCTGTATACGTTTGAACGCTTCGGAGTGGTTGCGCTGCGCTAAATCTATCTGCAGCTTGGGAAAGAGTTGCCGGGCACCATCGTAAACTGGCTGCGAGCGAGCATCCTGCATTTTCGCGCGGGCGAACAATTGCTTGAGCGAATCTACCGCCTTCTCCGGCTCGTCTGCTTCTGCCAGGGCAACGGCTCTGCCATAGTAAGGATTCGCAAAGTCAGGATTCGCCTCAATAGCTTGCTCAAAATACTTAATCGCCTCGTCGGTTTGACCTTTCTTTTGATAAACTGCAGCCAAGCTATTCAGCGCCCACGCATCATTCGGTTGAATCTCTAACGCTTTCCGAAGGAATTTCTCGCCAGTATCTGGATCAGCTTTCTCGCGAATGTAGAGATTGGCCAACACAACCCAACTCCACGCGTCTTTCGGATCAAGACGTAGAACTTCGATCAGATGGTTTGTCGCGCTTTCGACATCCCCAACTTCGACGTAGGCCATCGCGAGGTCGCGACGCGCGGAATGAAACGAAGGCTGCAGCTCCAGTACTCGTTTATATATTCCAATCGCTTTTTCATAGTTGCCCTCGCTAGCTCGTTTTACCGCTCTGTCAGTGAGTCGTCTTGCTTCCTCTTTCTTCGCATCAGGCTCTTCGGGAAACGAAATTACAATCTCGTCGCCGTCTAGTGTGACGGCGATCGGCTTCGGCAAAAATGCGTAATGCTCGATCACATATGCCGTGATTGCGGCGAGATCCTTCATGTCCTCTCCGCTGCGGGCATCGACTTCAAAAAGCTCAGACACCTTTAGGCGTATCTCTCTCATCGAATTCATCGCGAATCGGGATAGTTTGCGGTGATCGAACGATTAGGCAAGCGGTCGACATCCGCGCATTCGTGACGAAATCGAGAACGGCGTGAGTGGAAACCAGCGAGCGCATCGTGCAAGTCTTGAAAGACAAAAAGCTTCGCAAGCGAAATGGGAAGTTCGATTAGACAGAATCGAATCCTTCTATCGGCGAACAGGAACAAAATAAATTTCGGTCGCCGTAAACATTGTCGATCCTGGCAACGGCGGGCCAGAATTTATGCTCCCGCGTCCACGGCGCGGGAAAGGCCGCTTGCTCGCGTGAGTACGGATGCTCCCATTTCTCCGCTGCAATCTGGCGCGTGGTGTGCGGCGCGTTTTTGAGCAAATTATTTTGTCGATCTTGTTTTCCGTTCGCGACCGCATCGATCTCGGCGCGGATTGAAATCATCGCATCGCAAAAACGATCCAGCTCATCTTTCGATTCGCTTTCGGTCGGCTCGATCATCATCGTCCCAGCAACGGGAAAGGAAACGGTCGGCGCGTGAAAGCCGTAATCCATCAAACGTTTTGCGACGTCTTCCACTTCAATGCCGGCACTTTTCCATTGCCGAAAATCGACAATGCATTCGTGCGCGACGAGTCCGCGTTTGCCTTTGAACAAAATCGGAAAATATGGATCGAGACGTTTGGCGATGTAGTTCGCATTCAAAATCGCGATCTTGGTCGCAGTCGTTAGGCCATCTGCGCCCATCATCCGAATGTACATCCACGAGATCGTGAGAATGCTCGCGCTCCCGTACGGCGCGGCCGCAACCGGCCCGACGCCGTTTTTTTGATCGACATTTTTATTTAAGGAAGCGAGCGCGGGCAAAAACGGCGCGAGATGTTTCGTCACGCCGATCGGTCCCACGCCGGGCCCACCGCCGCCGTGCGGAATGCAAAACGTTTTGTGCAAATTCAAATGACAAACATCCGCACCGTAATCACCGGGCCGGCAAAGACCGACCTGCGCGTTCATGTTCGCGCCATCCATGTAAACCTGCCCGCCGTGCGAATGCACGATCTCACAAATCTCGCGGATGGTCGGCTCGAAAACGCCGTGCGTGCTCGGATACGTCACCATCAGCGCGGCGAGATCGCGCGCGCGCTCGTCCGCTTTCGCGCGCAGATCGGCCAGATCGATGTCGCCATCTTTTAAACAATGCACCGCAACGACTTTAAATCCGGCCATGACCGCGCTCGCTGGATTTGTTCCGTGCGCCGATTGCGGAATCAGACAAACGTTGCGATGCGCTTCGTTGCGTGACTTGTGATATTCGCGAATGGCCAGCAGCCCGGCGTACTCGCCTTGCGAGCCCGCGTTCGGTTGCAACGAAACCGCCGCGAAGCCCGTGAGTTCGGCGAGCCATTCTTCTAATTGCTCGCACATGTCGATGTAACCGTTCGTTTGATCGACCGGCGCGAATGGATGCATCTTGGAAAACTCTGGCCACGAAATCGGAAACATTTCCGCAGTCGCGTTAAGTTTCATCGTGCACGAGCCGAGCGGAATCATGGAATGACAAAGCGACAAATCGCGCGATTCGAGCCGGCGAAGATAACGGAGCATCTCGGTCTCGGTGTGATGCGTGTTGAAAACGGGATGAGTCAGGAATTCTGAAGACCGGAAACCGGAAACCGGAAACCGGAAAGATTCATCGCCGGGCTTCTTGTCGATCTTGGTGCCGAAGATTTCGCAAAGATTTGCCAGATCATTTTCGATGGTCGTTTCATCGAGCGAGATGCCGACCGCGTTTTTGCCAAGCTTGCGCAGATTAATTCCAGCTTTTGCGGCGCGCGACAGAATTGAATCGGCAGTTTTGTTGCCAAGATCGACATGCAGCGTGTCGAAGAAATTTTCGTGAACGATTTTTAGTCCGGAATCGGCGAGCCGCTTCGCCAAGTTGTGCACGCGTTCCGCAATTGCGCGCAGGCCGCGCGGCCCGTGATAAACCGCGTACATCGACGCGATGACGGCGAGAAGAACTTGCGCAGTGCAAATGTTACTCGTCGCTTTGTCGCGACGAATATGTTGCTCGCGCGTTTGCAGCGCCAGTCGGTAGGCGGGCCGATCTTCGGCATCGTGCGAAACGCCGACGAGACGTCCTGGCATGTGACGTTTGTATTGATCGCGCGTTGCGAAAAACGCGGCGTGCGGTCCACCGAAACCGAGCGGCACGCCGAAGCGTTGCGAACTGCCGATGGCAACATCGGCGCCGAATTCGCCCGGAGGTTTGAGTAACGTGAGCGCGAGAATGTCGGCTGCGACGACGACAAGTGCGCGGGCATTGTGGGCGGCATTGACGAACTCTGTGTAATCGTAAATCGCGCCGTCGGTCGCAGGATATTGAATGAGTGCGCCGAAAATTGTGTCGTCGAATTTGAAGCGCGAAAAATTGTCGATCTTAATTTCGATGCCGAGCGGCTTCGCGCGCGTTTGCACGACTTCGATCGTTTGTGGATGACAATTGTCCGCAACGAAAAATGTTTTTCGGCTAGAAACAACTGCGTGACATAGTGCCATCGCTTCGGCCGCAGCGGTTGCTTCATCGAGCAGCGACGCATTCGCGATGTCGAGCGCGGTGAGATTGGTGATCATTGTTTGAAAATTGAGCAGCGCTTCGAGCCGGCCTTGCGCGATCTCGGCTTGATACGGCGTGTAAGCGGTGTACCAACCCGGATTTTCGAGGATGTTCCGTTGAATGATCGGCGGCGTGATGCAGTCGTGGTAGCCCGCGCCGATAAATGTTTTCTCGACTTTATTTTTCTTGGAAATTGCGCGCAGTTCGGCGAGCGCTTCGCTCTCGGATTTTGCACGCGGCAAATTTAATTGTCGATCTAAGCGGATGTTTTTCGGAACGGTTGCGTCGATCAGTGCATCGAGATTCTCGAAAGCGATTTCGCGCAACATTTGCGCGACTTCGGTGTCGTTCGGTCCGATGTGGCGTTGTGCAAAAGAATATTCGGAATGACTGTCAGTCTCGCGCGATTGCACAAAAGGAGACTACGGAACGCGTCAAGCGCTTCAAGTTTGTCGGAGTATTCTACGATTTATTTTGAATCGTAGGTGTCGACGCCGTGACTTTTCAGTTCGGCGCGCAGTTCGGCGAGATGTTCGCGATTGCGTGTCTCGACGGTGCAACGAACATGCACTGCGGAAACGTCCGAACTTCCAAAAGCGCGATCGTGTACAACTTGTTTGATGCTCGCGCCGGTTGACGCGATCCGCGTGGCCAGATCGGCGAGACCGCCGGGACGATCGCTGATAATGGCAGTGAAACGACAAAGACGGCCGTCGGCCACGAGACCGCGCTCGATCACGCGGCTAAGAACATTCGGATCAATATTTCCCCCGCACAGCAGGAGCACACATTTTTTTCCGGCAAGCTCTTTCAGTTTTCCGGAAAGACACGCGGCGAGCGGCGTGGCGGCGGCGCCCTCGACCACGCCCTTTTCTAATTCAACAATTCGCAAGATCGAGATGGCAATTTGTTCTTCGGTGACGGTGAGTGTAAGATCGACATGCGGCCGCGCGGTTTCGAAAGCGTCCGCGCCGACTTGCGGAATGGCGAGGCCATCGGCGAGCGTTGGGTGGAGTGCGATTTTTGTCGGCTTGCCCGCTTCAAGCGCAGCGGAAAAACTGGCGACGTTTTCCGCTTCGACTGCGATCACTTAGTTTTTGGTCGCAGAGTTTTTATGTCGAGCGAGACACCGGCGAGCAGACCCGCGCCGCCGACTGGCACAATCACCGCATCGACATCCGGAACTTGTTCGACGATTTCGAGTCCCATCGTTCCCTGGCCGGCGATGATGGCCGGGTCATCGTAACCGTCGATGTAAGCGAGCCCTTTTTCCTTCGCGATCTCGTGTGCGCGACTTCTCGCTTCGGCAAAATCTTTTCCATGTAAAACGACGTTCGCTCCGAGCTTCTGGCAATTGTTGACCTTGATGAGCGGCGCGAACTTCGGCATGACGACGGTCGCCGGAATGCCGAGCAATTTTCCTTGATAAGCGAGCGCCTGGGCGTGATTTCCGGCAGACGCGGCGATGACACCGCGTTTTTGCTGTTCGGCTGGTAATTGCGCGAGTGCATTGCGCGCGCCGCGTTCTTTGAAACTGCCGGTGCGCTGGAGGTTGTCGAGTTTGCAAAAAATCTCCATGCCGGTGATTTCACTCAGCGGTATGGACGGCGAGCAGGGCGGATAAAAGACCGCGTCTTTGATGCGTTCGCGTGCTTGCTCGATCTCTTTGAACGTGATCACGCGGTTTCAATATACCGCGTTGCGAAAAGCGGCAATGTTTTCGAGCGCGCGTTAATTGTCGATCTTTCCGACTGCGCGCCTAACGAGTGCCGTTTGTAGAATCGAGCGTTTCGCGAATTTTGCGGGCGAGCTGTTCGGGATCGAAAGGTTTCGGGAGGAAAAACATGTCCGGATCGCGTCGATCGTGCGGGTGCAAAGATTCCTCGACGAGTAAGTGCGCATAGGAACCGTCAACGCGTTGGAATCGATATTCGCCTGACCAATTTTCGCTGCGGCCAGCGAGCGCGTCGCGAATGCTCGTAGCGGCGCGAGCGCGATCTTCGGGATGAATTTGTTTCTGCCAAAAGCCGATCTGGTCCGTGGCGTTAGATCGACAATAACCGAGCAAGCTCTCAAGGCCTTGCGGCCAGGTGAGTTCGCCCGTTATTACATTCCAATCCCGAACAGCATCATTCGTAGCCCGGGCAAGAATCGCAGAATGTTCCTGGCTTTCAGCCAGACCGTCTTTCGAGGGATGAGAAGAATTTTCATGGTGTGGTTGGGTGTGAAGTTTTTCGGCGGATCGGTCGCCACGCGCTGCTTGCGTTGGCTGTGTGCCTTCCTTTTTTTCGGTAGCCAATCGCATGCTTCACGTCGTTCGAACCCAGTGCGAGAGAGGGAGCTAGTTCCGTGCCTCTATGCATGAAGCGTTCAGATTGAAAGCGCTTGCTTTCAGTGCGTATGGAAAATAATCGTGTGAGCATTATCTATGGAGTCCGGCATTGCATTTGATCCCATAAAGCCTCTCAAAAATCAGAAAGCGCTTGTCACCGGTGCGAGTTCGGGGATTGGCGAAGCCTGTGCACTGGCTCTCGGAGCAGCCGGCGCGGCGGTCGCGGTCAATTATCTCTCAGACGCAGGTGAAGCGAATCGAGTAGTCGAAGCAATTCGCAAAACGGGCGCCGACGCAATCGCGGTGCAGGCAGACGTTAGCCGTGAAGATCAGGTGAAGGCGATGTTCGCCGAAACGCTAAAAGAATTCGATACGATCGACATTCTAGTTAACAACGCCGGACTGCAACAGGACGCGGCATTTCACCAGATGACGCTGAAACAATGGAACACGGTGATCGGCGTCAATCTGACCGGGCAGTTTCTTTGTGCGCGTGAAGCTGTGCAGGAATTCTTGCGGCGCGGCGTCGTGCCCGCAGTCTCGCGCGCCGCGGGGAAAATTATCTGCATGAGCTCGGTGCACGAGGTGATCCCGTGGGGCGGACACGTGAATTACGCGGCGTCCAAAGGCGGCGTAATGCAGTTGATGAAAAGCATGGCGCAAGAGCTCGCGCCCAAAAAAATACGCGTGAACAGCATCGCGCCCGGTGCGATCAAGACGCCGATCAATCGGTCGGCGTGGGAAACTCCGGAAGCCGAAAAGGCGTTGCTTTCGCTTATTCCAGATGGCCGCGTCGGGACGCCGGAAGATATTGCGCGGGCAGCGGTCTGGCTCGCATCAGACGCATCTGATTATGTAACTGGCACGACACTTTTTGTGGACGGCGGAATGACGCTCTATCCGGGTTTTGCCACCGGCGGATAAACGCGAACGCGGACTTGTCGATCCGACGTTTCGGCCGTTACGGGCTGGGCTCAGGAACTATTGGGATCTCGCCCGGCGGATCACCTGATTGCGGATTGTTTGTGCTGGCCAGTTCCGCAGGGTCGATCATTGCCAACGTCGTATCACTGAAAGCGCCGATCTCCGCCACTTCGAATGCTTCGGCTCCACAGCGCGAAAAATCCGGAGCCCAGCGCAACGCCACGAAGCGCGCGCCTTGCGGATCAAAAGTCATTATCGCTTTGCCATTACCCGCGCGTTCACTTGCCGCCCCGATCGGCTTGAGGCTTGTGAGATCGACCGGTCCAGAAGAGGGGATGTAATTTTTCAAAAGAAAAGCATCGAGATGTCCGCACCCCGTTTTATAGAGAGCCGTCACCCGATGTGAGCGCTCTTCTGCGGCGAGCTCCACCACAACAGTGGGATGAGAATCGGTAGGAGCAAAGCGAAACGAGGTTGAAGGATTTTCGTCAATCATCCGATTCGCAAAACCTGAAGCGCCCGAACTAATGTAAAGGATGCGCGAATGGGCGTAGAGATCGGCGAGACCGAAAGTGAGACCGTCGTTGCCGCTTCCAGCAGGAATCGGGTTCGAGATGTGCAAGACGTGGCTTTCTTGTCGCCCAACTTTTTCCGGCGTCTCCGTGCCGCGGAGTCCGAGAGCTGCGAGGTGGCCCGCATTTTCGACATGAAACGAGAGTCGAACGAATTTGGCTTCCACTCCGAGCATCGAGAGATTGAATAGACGCTTGTGCGCGAAACGAATGCTGCCGTCCACCGCGTTCCATTTCGGGCTGTCGGCTGGCAAACGGTAGTTCGAGACCGCAATGCGCAGCTCGCCTTGCGCGTTGCCGTTTTCATTGATGAAACTTAGGCGATCTAACAGCGTGCTTTTCGGCAGAGCGATCACGAAAGTCGAATCGCCCTCCTTCTGTCCGCACCTGATAATTCGCCATGAACTGCGCGAATTGTTTGTTGTGCTCGATCAAATGCGGCCGCGGTCCGACCACGCTCATATCGCCGCGGAGCACATTCCAAAATTGCGGCACTTCGTCGATGCTCAGTCGACGAAACCATTTGCCCAGAGGATAAACGCGCTCGTCTCGATCGCTAGCCTGTCGCGTGACATCGGCGTGATCAGGTCGCATCGTCCGAAATTTGTAAATCGTGAATTGTCGATTTTGAATGCCGGCCCGCGTCTGCGCGTGGAAAAGCGGGCCAGGTGATTGCAGCCGCTGCGCCAACCAGACAATGAGCGCGAGTAGCGGGAAGACCAAAATCGTCATTGGAATGGCGATCGAAAGATCAATCGCGTGTTTAAAAAATCGGTTGAGCGGATTTTCGAGCGGCTCCTCGCGCAGCCCGATGAATCGAAAGCCGTCGTCTTCAAAATGCGTTACGGGATGGCGCAGTTTTTCTTCGAGATCGCTCACGATCAGCAGTCGCACGCCGAGCTGATCGCAGATCGTGACGAGGTGTCGATTGATCTCCGTAAAAAGCGGGAACTCGAGAATAATTAACTGAGTGACGCCGCGCTCGCGGATTACCTGCTCGATTTGATCCGAGCGACCGAGGACGGGAATTCCATCTTCGGTTTGGGCAATTGGCTCATCGCAAATGAGTCCGATTGTGTGCAGCCCAATCTCAGCCTTTCTTCGCAGCCACGTGCGCAACTCGCGCGCCTTTTGCGCGGAACCGATGAGAAGTGTTTTTTCTTCGCGAACGCCGGCAAACATTCGGCGCGCCAGAACAGGCGGAAGATAATGGTGGGAAAAAAGCAGCGCGACATATAGCCACGGAACAAAATTGAAAAAGAACAGTCGCGAGATGAATCCGTCTTTTGTCGCGATCAGGTAAAGGACAAGGGTGCCAATGCTGGCGAAGGTTTGCCGTAAACTGATTCGATGCTGACGCAGTAATTCGTTTTGGAAGAAATAATTTTTCGAGCCCTCGCGGGAAAGCGACTCGAAAATCATTCCGAGCACGAGCACACCGCAATAAATGCTGTAGCGTCGCTAGGTCAGTTCCGCGCCCGGCGAATAAAACGTGACCATTACCCAGACACCAACCCAAAACAGAATGGCTACGATTAGGATCTGGGAGAGCAAGAAAAGGCGATAGAGGCCTTTGGTGCGTTGCGTAACCATAGACTAGCGGCTCAAAGACGTGTGAGAGTACGCGATGGTGGCCCAGCTTCAACCCATGCTAGAATCGTCGTCGCCATTTGGACCTGCGCGTCCATAAAGAATATTCCATAATTCGGTAGCGATTCCCATACCAACAACCGTCCCCCGTTACCCGATGCAAGCTTCTCGACAACATTCCGGCACCCGTTCCGCTGCTGGCGTTTCGCCCGCGCACTCGTGGACAAATCTTGCCGTGCCGGCTCTTCCCGTGCTCGCTTGTTTACTCGGTGGCGCCACCGTCAAATCGACCGAAGGAATTGTGGTCGCGTTGCTC
>CATPCN010000492.1 GCA_955652855.1 uncultured Chthoniobacterales bacterium
AGCGCCACGATCAATTCTTGCATCGGCTTTTCCGGCATGCGTTCCAGTCGCGCCACGCCGCCGATCGGCAGCAACGTGATATCGAATGTGCGAATCCCAAATCCCTGCGCAGCAAGCGCGTGACCAAATTCATGCAGGACCACGCAAGTGAACAGCACCATAATAAAAAGCACCTGACTTGCGGCAAAGGCCGAGCCGACGCGCTGATAGTAACCGGAAAACAGCCACGCGATCAGGAGCAGAAATGTGAGGTGAAGGCGCACGCGAATTCCTGCGATGCGCGCGATTTCAAGCGACCATCTCATGGTAAGTTTTTGAATCTACCCGCGAACTCGCGGCTGTGAAATGGCTTCTCTCGCGCGATCATAAGCAATGGAGAAATTCGACGTAGCGATTGTCGGCGGTGGCCCGGCTGGATCGACATGCGCGGCGTTTTGCGCGAAGGCGCAATTGCGCACGCTTGTCCTGGAGCGCGAAAATTTTCCACGGGAAAAAGTCTGCGGCGATTGTTTGAACCCGGCCTGCTGGTCAGTGCTGCGACGCCTGGAACTTTTCGAGCGCGTGCATGCGCTTCCCCACGGCAAACTTGATCGCGTCGAATTCATCGCGATCAACGGCCGGAAAATAAATGTCGATCTTGCGACCGACGAGGAGGGTGAGATCGCGGTGAAGCGCAGTTTGTTCGATAATTTGTTGCTGGAGCGCGCACGTGAACTGGGCACTGAAGTGCACGAACAATCGACTATAACAACCCTGCATCCACCATCGACGGCTGACCTGAGTTGGAAAATTGAAACGCGGCGCGGCGGGAATTTTCGTGCGCGCGCGTTGGTGGGTGCCGACGGTCGCAACTCGACTGTCGCCCGGCTTTGCAATTTGCTCCCGCGCTCGGCGCGCGAGCGCGTCGCGCTGCAATCGCACATTCCGCTACCGCGCGATTTCGGGAATCGCATCGTCCTGCAATTTTTGCGGGAAGGTTATTCCGGCCAGGCACCGGTGAACGACCACGAGCTGAATCTTTGTCTCGTCGCGAAACCGCGCGACATCGATGCGCTGAAAGATTGGGCGCTGAAGGAGTTTGAAATTGCGCCAGATCATTCGTGGCGCACCATCACGCCGCTCACGCGCACGGCAATTTCGCCGATCCATGAAAACCTTTTCCTGATCGGCGACGCGGCGCGCGTGGTTGAACCGTTCACGGGTGAAGGAATTTATTATGCGCTGCGTTCCGGCGAACTGGCCGCGAACGCGATTACAAAAATCATTCGTGGACAAGATCGACAGAAAATTTTGCGGGAGTTTGAACATGCGCATTCCGCAATGTACCGCGGCCGGCTTTGGATCAATCGGCTCGCTCGCGCGGCCGTGCTTTCACCGCGCATTGCGTCGGCATTTGTGCAGGCCGCGCGATTTCAACCATCATTCTTGCGATTGCTGACCGCGAAAATCGTCAAATCGAATTGATCGCGCGGCAGGCCTTGATCGTATTCGACATCAACATTGCGATCGTCATCGGACCGACACCGCCCGGCACCGGCGTGATCGCCCTCGCTTTCTCCGCGACTTCATCAAACGCGACGTCACCGACCAGCCGATAACCGCGCTCGCTCGTTGCGTCTTCCACGCGATTGATTCCAACATCGACAATGACCGCGCCATCGCGCACGTGCTCGGCGCGCACAAAGTTCGGCTGACCGATTGCTGCGATTAAAATATCGGCAGTTCGTGTGATCTCTTTCAGATTACGACTGCGTGAATGAACAACGGTCACGGTCGCATCTGCGTTTTTTCCCTTCTGCATGAGCAGAAGCGCGACCGGCTTGCCGACAATCATGCTGCGGCCCAGGACCACGACATGCGCGCCGGTTATGTCGATCTTGCTCTCGCTGAGCAATCGTTGCACACCGAGCGGTGTGCACGGCACGAAGCCGCTCGGATCGCCGGCCGCCAGCTTCGCGACGTTCATCGGATGAAATCCATCGACATCTTTTCGCGGATCGAGCGCGCGCACGATCTCGGCTTCATCGATCTGTTTCGGCGGCGGCGATTGCACGAGAATGCCGTGAATGGCCGGATCGCGATTTAACTTCTCGATCTGCGCGAGGAATTCGGTCTGCGTAGTCGCGGCAGGAAGTTCCAGCTTCACGGAATGCAATCCGAGATCGCGGCACATTTTGTCCTTCGAACGGACATAAGCGCGCGACGCCGGATTATCGCCCACGAGAATAACGGCGAGGCCGGGAGTGACGCCGCGTTTTTTTAATTCTGCGATCTCGCCACGAAGATCGACATAAACTTTTTCCGCGATTGCGCGGCCATCAATCAGGTTTGGCATTTCAACGTTGCTCCACTAATCCAAGCATCGCCTCTTGCAAACGGAGACGTTCCGCTTCGAATTCTTGATCGGTTATTGTCGATCTTACATGATGCAGTTCGCCAAAAATCACTCGCACTTTCGAAAAGGGTTTTGGCAAAATGAATCGGTCCCAACTCTTTACCCGCCAGCAACTGGAGTATTCCATGTTGATCGGAACGACGGGCGCTCCGGTTTTTTGCGCGAGGAAAATAATTCCGGCTCCGAGTTCATAGACCGGGCCGCGCGGACCATCGGGTGTAATCAAAACATCGCGGCCGGATGCGACCATGTCGGAAAGTTGCAGAAGCGCGCTCGTCCCCTTTCGGGAGCTCGAGCCGCGAACTGCTTCGAAACCATATCGCTCGACAATGTCCGCGATGATCGCGCCGTCACGGCTTGCGCTGATGAGCGCCCCGCCGCCGCGTCGTGACGGAAAAAAACGCCACACCACGTGCGCAATAAGCATGAGCCGATTGTGCCAGAGCACGCCGATGTAGCGCTCACTCGCAGGTGCTTTCCCCAAACCGGCGCGATCGTCGAGTTCGAAACGGAGCGTGCGCGTCCAAAGTTTTAGCAATGGGAACGCAAAGGCGATGAGCCAACGCGCGCGCCAACCTTCGATTTTCAATTTTTTTCGCGCGAAGGTTTATCGTTCGGCCAGCGATACGTGCGCGGACTGGGCAAACCGAGCTGATCGAGAATTCGCCACACAACCGTGTCGACAACATCGACAATCGATTTTGGTCGGCTGTAAAAAGATGGAATCGCCGGAAGCACGGTCGCGCCGGCTTCGAGCAGCGTGACGACATTGCGAGCGTGAATCAAATTCCACGGCGTTTCGCGCGGGACGAGCACGAGTTTGCGGTGTTCCTTCAAAAAAACATCGGCGGCGCGAAGCAGCGCGCTATCGCTCGAGCCGGAGGCGATGCGTCCGAGCGTGGCCATCGAGCACGGGACGATCACCATCGCATCGAATCGCGCTGAGCCGCTGACGAACGGAACGTTGAGATCGTTTTCCGGATGTTGCGCAACGCCGGCTGGAATTTTGAGCTCATCGACTTCCTGCGTGGCGACTTGTTTGGCATGGCCGCTCATGACGAGATGGACTTCGTGTGCAGCGCAATCAATCTGCTCGAGCAATCGTTGCAGATAAATCGTTCCGCTGGCGCCGGTGGCGGCGAGGACAAGTTTCATCGTGATCAGTTTGAATTTAATCGCTTATCGGGGCAATAAGATACGCGATGATCAAAAAACTCTTACACACGCGCTATCGCGTTCACGATTTGGAAAGAACGGTTTCGTTTTACAAAGACGTGCTCGGGCTGCACGAAGTCCGACGGCACACTTCAGGCCGTGGTTCGCAATTGGTTTTTTTCAAAGCGCCGGGGAGCGAGGAAGAAATCGAGCTGTGCAAGTTTGACGAAAGCGGGCCGGTCGTGGTCGGCCCCGATCTGACGCATCTCGCATTTGAGGTTGATGACATGGAGAAATTTGCGCGCGAAGCGGCGGCGAAAGGTTATCCGCTTTCGGACGGGCCGCATCGGACGGAGCGCGGCGATGCGATCGCGTTCGTTGATGCGCCGGAAGGCTACGAAATCGAATTGATCCAGCGCGGCGCCAGGAAGTAAGGCGGCCTTTAATCATGATGCGCTTGCGTGCGGCGAAATCTTACCGCTAATTCCCCGCTCATGAAACGCGTCCGAGATTTGGCCCCGACCTTCTTCGCAATCGCGCTCGCGGCTTTTTCGGCGGTGGCTATGCAGGAGCCGGAACTAATTCGACCAACCGGCGTGCCGGAACCGTTGAGCACGCCGCGCGCAAAAAAACACGCGCGGCACATTCGCGTTAAGGATGAAGAGACGCCAATCGCGGAACCGCAAAAACTCACCGGCGGAGTGCCAGCGACGCATGCGACGTCGGTGATCGTGGTTGACGCGCATTCCGGTAAAATTCTTTACGAAAAAAATGCGGACCAACTTCGCGCGGTCGGCAGCACACAAAAACTGCTGACCGCGTTGATCGTTGCCGAGCGCGGATTGTTAGATCGACAAGTACGCGTCGAGCAAGTCGACACCCTGGCCGAGCCGGTAAAACTCAACATCAAGCCGGGCGATATTTACCCACGGATCGACTTGTTGCGCGCTCTGCTCGTGAAAAGTCCGAACGACGTGGCGCGTTGTCTTGCGCGTGACAACGCCGGGAGTGTGGAAGCGTTCGCCGAAGTCATGAACCAAAAAGCGAGAGAAGTTGGGGCGACCCATTCGCATTTTCTCAACCCAAACGGCCTGCCCATGTCGGGTCAATATTCCTCTGCGCGCGATCTCTCTTTCATCGCGCGCGCCGCTTACGCCAATCAAACGATTCGTTCCATC
>CATPCN010000493.1 GCA_955652855.1 uncultured Chthoniobacterales bacterium
CATCACGGTTCATCAGCGTGTTAAGCTGCGCCTGCTCATCAGAAAGCTGGCGCTCTAAATCGCGCTGCGCTTCCAATACCTTGCTCGCTTCGGTCTCCGCCACGAGCACGTTGGCGGCGGTCTCAGTGCCAGCCTCGTATTTGCGGCGGCTGATATCAGCAATCTGTCCCAGCGAGACGATGTTCTTTTCATTAATTTCGAGCTGCGCGTACGCGTTAGCGAGCCGGAAAAACGAGCCGCGCGCTGCCGCGATCACATCCAGTTCCTGCCGCCGAACGTCTTCATAAGCAGAAAGCGCATCGGCCATAGCCGCGCGGGCGCGTAAAAGATTTTTTCCAGTAATCGGAACCACCTGTTCGATGCTCACCGATTGGTCCATGAACGCGTTCGGCGGTACATCGACAAAGCGACGCACCCGTGAATCGCCACCCAACCGCGGGTCGTCCCATGCCGCCGCCTGCGGAACGCGTGCTCTCGCTGCGTTCCATTTACGCAGCGCTTCTTTGATCGCTGGATTGTCCGCCAGCACCGCAGCGGTCACTTCCTCCAGCGAAATGCGACCTTCCGACCTCGGAGGCATCACCATTTCGCGAGAAGCGTTGAAATCTTCGGCGCGAGTTCCACGTGCCAAGAGCAAGCAGCAAACTGTGAGAAGACCTAGTTTCATGATTCGCATACCCAACCATGATCGACATGGTGCTGCACAGCGAGAGGTGAATGCTGTGTGGATCAGTTTGCCGGCGGCGACACTGCGGTGTTGCTGCGCAGAGCGGTTTGACTCATGCGCGGTTTCATCATGTCGAGATAGCGCCGCGCGCTGGCGGGAC
The DNA here is from genome assembly GCA_955652855.1 of uncultured Chthoniobacterales bacterium. The sequence continues at coordinate 828 of CATPCN010000493.1, forward strand.
TCATTTCTCCGCTAACCGAATAAATGTGCGCGAGCATTGCCTCCCGGCATTCTTGCTGCACCTCACTGCAGTTTGCCACAGCAGCTTCAATCTCGGGAGTCAGCGCCTGATTATTTTGAATCAGGGAATCAAGTTTTGCATTCGCCTCCGCAATTCTCTTGCACATCAGATCACACTTGGGCCGATACCCCTCATGAAGCGCCTTGATCTTATCGAATTGAACGTCGGTCAGGTTGAACTCACGCCGCAGCCATTCCATCTCGCCTTGGGGCTGCTTAAGCATCGCGTGCGCTGGTTGAGTCGCGCAGTAGAAATACACGCAGTACGCGAGCCCCGACCCGAGAGCAGCGAATAGCAAAGCAAATGCTCCTTTTCTCATGTCAGGCGGAAGGATCTGGCACAGGAGTTATCGAGTTGACGTAACGCGACTCGAGCTGTCTCCAATTCTTGGCGTTGGTTTGCTTTGCGTTAAGATGTGCCACTCCGAGACTGAGCGAAATACTCACAGCAATCAGCGCAGTCGCGTATTGCGGCTTTCCCAACTCCACTAACAGCACTTCGCGCAAGCGATGCCAGGTCGAGCGGCTGCGCGCCTCCTCCCGCGTGGCGATCCGCTGCCAGACAGCTGCCTGAAACCGGCGCGGGATTTCCACATCCACCTTCCACGACTTCAACTTCGAACTCAATTCATCTTCTGATTCCATATTCGTATTCAGCCTGTCTAATCTTACGTCCCATAGACTAAACACCACCGCAGCACAAAACCCTCATGCACTGATCCATCAATGCGGCCGGCCGCCGTTTCTGCTCCGCTTAAAGCGGATTGGTGAAGCCGCGCCGCGCGTTCTAACGCGCCTCCGCCGACAGATGTCAGGTCGATGCATCTCCCTCGCAATTTCCCAGCCATCTTCAACCGAGGATTCTCGCCTCTTTGCAAGCGAAGCTCGGACACATGGTGCAACAGCTGAGGTAAATGTGCAGTTAACGATTCGAGCGCGTCCTAAGTTCACAGCAAAGACATTGAACTTCTTCGTTCAGGCTTCCGCGCGGCGCGGCTCCTCACTCCAAAAGCTCAAAGGCTTTGCTTCGCCCGCCAGAAATGCAGTGATCGCGCGTTGTCTTCCCTTCGCCGCAACTCCGCAAGCTCCGCTGCGCGTTTCATTCCGACAACGCGCGATCACTGCGGTGTGCTCAGAATTCCTTGCCCTGGCCACTGCGCGCGAATCGCTCCACTATTTTATGGCTCGGTGCGCGTCGTAAAGGTATTGCTCGCGGGGCTGCGCTCCACCTAATACCGTTCTCCGAGTTGCTCATGGCCGAGGGGGAGGAGCTCCAAAAAAGCTCGTGGCGGTCGGCTGTGAACAACTCGGCGCGGGCCATTGTGAATGACTTCGTGTCTGCCTCACAATGGCTTTTGGCGCACCATCACGCCTCGTCAGCAAAACAAAGGCGCGCGAGTTTAAGTGACGCGCTGCCAAACGCGAAGACTCCGGGCTTCCTCCGTGCGTGCGCCTCCGCGCGCCCGGAGACTTCGCGGGCGATTTCCAGATTTCGAAGATGCCGCTGCTGCGCGGCCGTATCCATGCGCGACCAGACGCTTCTCTTTATCTCGAAGGTACGCGGATCTTGCTCCCAAAGATTTGCCGCAGCAACTCTGCCAATCGGATCAACATGAACCGACCTTTGATTATATCGCTCGCTGCGCGTCGTAAAGGTATTGCTCGCTACGCTGCGCTCCACCTTGACTATGCTCGCTCCGCGCGGGGCGGTCGTTATCGGTTCACGTAGGAAAA
>CATPCN010000494.1 GCA_955652855.1 uncultured Chthoniobacterales bacterium
CCCGCACGACCACGCGCGCTCACGAGCTTTTCGGTGGAGCGAAGACGGCATCGGCGGCATTTGCGATTTCAAACAGCGACTCTGTTTCGCTTTCGCGTTTTGGAATGAGCGCGATCCGATTTTAAAAGAGCGGCTCTTCGGTCTCGCCGGTCCGCAGGGAAACCACGGCGAAGATGTGAAAGAGATTTATTTCTACAGCGATTGCACACCCTCACACAGTTATATGTCGATGTTGTACCGCTATCCGCAGGCGACGTTTCCGTACGAACAACTCGTGAGGCAAAACGGCGCGCGCTCGAAGCTCGATCCGGAATTTGAACTATGGGACACGGGCGTGCTCGAGCACGGCTTCTTCGACATCAAGATCGAATTTGCCAAAGCGGAGCCGGACGACATTCTCGTGCGCGTGACGGCGACGAACTGCGGCGGCGATGCCGCGCCGCTGCACATTTTGCCGACGATCTGGTTTCGCAACACGTGGAGCTGGGGCTGGGATGATTGCCGGCCGAATTTATGCGTCGGCAAAAACGGCGCGCAAAAAATTCCGGCGATCGAAGCGCGTCATCATGCGCTCGGCGAATATCGGCTCGAGTGCGAAGGCGCGAACGAACTGCTCTTCACCGAGAACGAAAGCAACTTCCAAAAACTTTGGGGAGTTCCGAACGCGAGTAATTACGTCAAAGATTCGATCAACGATTTTATTGTCGATCATAAAACCGACGCGATAAATCCGGCCGGTACCGGCACGAAAGCGGCGGCGCATTATCGATTTATTGTCGATCCTGGAAAATCGACAACGATTCGTCTGCGGCTTACGCACATTTGCGACACCGATGAAGGCGGACATCCAGCTGAGCCGGCCCGACGTTATCGCGAAAGATCCGAACCTTCCGAACAATCGAAGACAAAATCTTCGCGCACTGCTGACCCGTTCGCCGACTTCGATGCGACTTTTAAAATGCGCGAACTCGAAGCGAACGAATTTTATTCCGAGCTGGCGCCATCATGTTTAAGCGACGATCACAAAGCGATTCAGCGACAGGCGTTGGCCGGAATGCTTTGGAGCAAACAGTTTTATCATTACGTGATCCAGCACTGGCTTGACGGCGATCCGGGCCAGCCTCCCCCACCGGAGCAGCGCAAGCACGGTCGCAACGCCGAGTGGCGTCATCTTTATAACGAGCGCGTCATGTCGATGCCCGACACGTGGGAATACCCGTGGTACGCATCGTGGGACCTGGCGTTCCATTGCATCCCCCTCGCGCTTGTCGATCCACATTTCGCGAAAGGTCAGCTCGATGTCATTCTGCGCGAATGGTACCAGCATCCGAACGGTCAGGTGCCGGCCTACGAATGGGCGTTCAGCGATGTGAATCCGCCCGTAATCGGTTGGGCGGCGTGGCGCGTTTATTTGATCGAGAGAAAACAAAACGGCAAAGGCGATCGCGCCTTTCTCGAAACGATTTTTCATAAGTTGCTCATCGCATTCACCTGGTGGGTGAATCGCAAGGACTCCGAGGGCAAAAATATTTTCCAGGGCGGTTTCCTCGGGCTCGACAACATCGGTGTGTTCGATCGGAGCGCGCCCTTGCCCGATGGCGGTCATCTCGAGCAAAGCGATGGCACGGCGTGGATGGGAATGTTTTCGCTTAACATGATGCGGATCGCGCTTGAGTTGGCGCGCGAAAATCCCGTTTACGAAAACATCGCGACGAAATTTTTCGAACATTTTCTCGGCATCGCCGGCGCCATGAACAACCTCGGCGGCAAAGGCATTGGGCTTTGGGATGAAGAAGATGAATTTTTTTACGACGTGCTGCACATGCCGGACGACCGGTATTTTCCGCTGCGTGTGCGCTCGCTCGTCGGGTTGATGCCACTGCTCGCGGTGGAAGTGATCGAGCCCGAGCTGCTCGATGCGTTGCCCGGATTTAAGCAACGGCTCGAATGGTATCTCGTGAACAAACCCGAGCTCTGCAGCCTGATCTCGCGCTGGCAGGAGCCTGGGGCGGGCGAGCGACACCTGATCGCGCTAACCCGCGGTCATCGCATGAAGGCTTTACTGCGACGCATGCTCGATCCGAACGAATTTTTCAGCGATTACGGCGTGCGCTCGATCAGCAAATATCACAAGGAACATCCCTACGTTCTCGATGTTCACGGCGACCAGCGCGTCGTCAGTTATCAACCGGCCGAATCGGAGACTGGGTTATTCGGCGGCAACTCAAACTGGCGCGGGCCGATTTGGTTTCCAATCAATTATCTGTTGATCGAGTCGCTGCAAAAATTTCATTTCTATTATGGCGACGATTTCAAAGTGGAATGCCCAACCGGTTCGGGAAAATTTTTGCCGCTCGACGAAATTGCAAACGAACTTTCCAATCGCTTAATCAAAATTTGGCTGCGTGGCCCGGACGATCGCCGGCCGTTCGCGCGCATGTCAGGCGACGCGCTGCGCAACGAACACGATCGCGATCGTTATTGGTTCCACGAATATTTTCACGGCGACACCGGCGCAGGGCTCGGCGCGACCCATCAAACCGGCTGGACCGGTCTCGTCGCCAAATTGATTCAGCAACAAGGCGACTTCGGCACAATCGTGAAGCGCGATCCGTTCACGGATCTCTAGATCGACATGGACGCCTCAATGGCCGCTGCGCCCGAGCGGGGTGAAAGTATGTGCGAAGACGTAATCCGCGACGCTGCGGCCTTGGGCGATGCCTTGGGTCTTGTCGAAGTTCCAGTGAATGCCAAGATAGATTCGACTTTGGCCGTTCTCTTCCTCTGCCTGGGAAAGCGACGAGAAGCTGCGCGGCAGGAAAGGACGCAGGACCCCATCATTGCCGCGCGTTAGTCCGTTGAACTCATCGGAAACAAATATGAACGGAATGTTGTCGGTCCCGTAAAATTTGCGCAGCGTCTCGAAGAGTGCGCCGCCAAATCCAGCGTGACCTGAGGGGTAGGCCGGAAACGGGGGCGTAAAATTCGGGCCAGTGAGATTACTCGCCGGCGCGCCCAGCGGTTTGAAAGCAGGATCGCCCACCGTGTTGGAATTGCCATCGCCGCTGCCCGTCGGCCCCGTTCCCGCGTCCGACTCACGAATGCCGGTGATCGGGCGCCAAAAATTGTAATAGTACTTTGAATCCCACACGGCGATGCCCGCGTCGGCCATCGCCACGTTCACCAAGGCAAGAAGCCGCGCTACGTCGACGTCGTCCGACTTCATCTGATCGGCAATTTGCAACGCGATTTGATTGTAGAGCCGCGGCGGCGCGCAAAGACTCGGTGTTCCATCATAAGCCCAAAAGATGCCGATGTGCGTTTGATCAGCGGTGCGCTGCGTCGGCGTCGTCATGCCATCGCCGCCGAGCCGTTTCGCCTCGTTGTAAGCAGTCGCATACTCTGCACTGTTCAAAGCGGGCGGAGGCGGAGCTCGAAATTGGTCCGCGGATTGGACAACAAAAGGTTTGCAGTCGTGCCAATGCGCTCCCAGAGCGAGCGGGATCAGACTGATCGGATCCTGCCGCCAATATCCCGCCAAATTGCTTGTGATGAAATCGACACCGACGTGAGGCTCCGGATGTTGCGAACCGTCAGCAGCCCGAAGGGCGAGGATTGCCGCTGCAGCGGCGTGGCCAAGAGCGATGCCATTCTTTCGTTCCTCAGGATTTTTAATCTGGCCCAGGTCTTCGCCGAGCGACGTGTCAAAGTGCGCGGACTGCGATGGAAAAAGTGCCGCGAGCGTATCATGCGCCGCTTGACTGATCGCCACATACAAAGAAACAGCGCCGCGTGGCGCACGTACACCCGTGTAGCTCTGATATTCACCAAGCACCGCTGTGACCGCGTCGAACATCGCGATGTGCACAATCGCCATGGCGCGGCTGGCTCGACATGGACCGAGTTGTTCGCCAAAGACTCGATTCTCTCCCGGCGCGACCGGCGTGTGATCGAGCCCAGTGGCGTTGATCGCGATTTCATTCCAACGCCGAACTGCGTCAAGCCCTGGCGTTTGATGTCTGAGCCCCGGAACGGAGTGCGGAGCCGCATTGATGAATGGACCGAAAGCATCTTGATAACTGTTAACAGGGTCGCCCGCAAAAGCAGAGAACGCCGCACCTAGGAATAAGATCGAGAATGTTTTCACTCGGCAGTCCAGATTTCGCAAACAGTGCGATGCAATCAAAAATCCTCGCAAACATCAAGCTTGCACCGTGGCGGAGTCGATCATCGTCGCTCACTTCCGGGGAGATATCGTGAATTCAGAAAAAGCAAAAGGAGCAGCGCCAGCAGAAAAAGATCGAGGGCGAGATGCCACGTGAAGCCGAGGTTCTTGCTCGCCTGACCAAAACAGCCGCAGCTGATATCGATCCCGCGAGCTTTTGCCGCAATTGTCGCAACGATGAAGATCGAGATCAGCGCGGTCAAGATCGACAATCCCCCGCGGTAAAGGACGCGAAAGATGACGGCGATGCCGCACAAAATTTCCAGCCATGGCAAATAAAACGCGAGCCGGACGCTGATCGCCCACGGCAGAATTTTGTAATTGTCAATGTCGATCACGAAGCGCATTGGGTCGACAATTTTGATCGCACCGGCATAAAC
>CATPCN010000495.1 GCA_955652855.1 uncultured Chthoniobacterales bacterium
ATCGAGCACGCCGACGCGTTTTTCGCAGCAACCGGTATCGAGATTCGCTTCCGTGGCGGCCAGGCCTACTACGCGCAGGAACTCGACTACATCCAGATGCCGCCGATTGAGGCTTTCACCGATGCTGAAGCGTTTTACTCGACCCTATCTCATGAGAGTGTCCATGCGACGAAGCACCCGTCCCGGCTTGATCGTGATCTTGGCCGTAAGAGCTGGGGCGACGCAGGCTATGCCCACGAGGAACTCGTCGCCGAGCTTGGGTCCGCTTTCCTCTGCGCCGATCTCGAACTCACGCCGGAGGTCCGCGACGATCACGCCTCATACATCGCCCACTGGGTAGCGGTCCTGAAGAACGATAACCGCGCGATCTTCGCCGCCGCCGCTCACGCGCAGCGCGCTGTAGATTATCTGCACAAGCTCCAACCCGAGCGCATCGAGGCCGCCGCATAGGCGGCCTTTTTTCTATAGGCTATGGTCTATTATTTCGCTTCTATTTAATAGAGTGCAGGCTATCGGAATTCACTAGACGCGCGTGCCCGGCGCAGCTCCCATCACTTGTTGGGCATTGAAAGAGTCGTTACAATTTCGTTTGGCGTCTTTATCCGCATCGCCCGATAAGAAAAAGCGAAACCGTCCATGGCAGACAAGTACACGAGTTTTTCGCACCTAGCTCAGGCCGAGACGCACGGTGAGGACTTCTGCATCCGCGTTGTGGAGCGCGGGAGCACTGTCGCCGTCATTGCGCCGCACGGAGGCGGGATCGAGCCGGGTACATCAGAGATCGCGGAAGCAATTGCCGGGGACGATCTCTCCTTTTACGCATTTGAAGGTAAAAAGACGACCGGCAATGGCGATCTGCACATCACAAGCACTCGCATTGATGAGCCCAAGGGACTTGCCCTCGTCAAAGCATCGGAGAGAGCCATCGCTATTCACGGCGAAAACGATGATGAACAGCAGGTCGTCTTCATTGGTGGTAGGGACGCCGCGCTATGCGCTCGTCTTCGCGATGAATTGGTTAAGAATGACTTCGTCGTCCAAACGCACAAGAATCCGGATCTGCAAGGCACCCATCAAGCCAATATTTGCAATCGGGGCAAGAGCGGGCTCGGCGTTCAGCTTGAATTGACCAACGCCCTGCGTGCGTCCTTTTTTGAATCACTCACAAGGAACGGTCGAAAGAACAGGACTCAGCGCTTCGAGCAGTTCGTCGCCGCCGTAAGAACGGTCATCACCGACTAGATGCAGAGGCATTAAGCCGCGTCGGGGGAAGCCGCCTCGCTCTCAACGATCACGAGGTCGTTTTACATTCCCGATCAGTTTCCCGTGCCCCTCTCTCCGGTGCCCGGATTCGGTGGCGGCATCCATGAAATATTCGAGCGCGAACTCCCTGATGGCCGTGGACCTGCTGACTCCCTTTTCCTTCGTCCGGTCGATATAGGTATAAAGCTCATAAAGTTCGCAGCGCTCGCGGTCGGCGATTTGCTCGACGGCATCGGCGACAACCGGCGACAGCCTGACAGAAGTCCGCCGGTCTCCCACCCGGATGTTGAAGCCGCGAAGCACTTTCTTACCGCTCTTGTCGACGATGAACTCCGTGCTTTGTCTAGCCATCCCATCCCCTGCCGCTTCTTTCAATCTGTCTCGGTTTCCACCAGTCGGGTAAATGCACATGGTCATCCGTACACCAGTCCGTGATGGTGGCGATGAGAGTGAGCAGGCGGCCAATCGCGCGCTGCCATATCGAGAGGTGCCTGTCGTGGGGCAGGATTGTCATTCTCCGCTATGCCCTTTGTTCCGGTTGATCCAGCCACCGATTCCATTTTTTGGCAGCTGGTCACAAAAGATATTCGAGATGAAGCAGGGCGTCCAGAGCGTCATGGTACTCCGGAGGAGCGTTTGTATTTTCAGATTGACCCGCAGCTGCCGCTGCTCTTAAATCGTTCGGACAACTGACCGAAGATTCTCGCCATGGCTCAAAAGAACAACAAACGCCTGCCCGAAGGCCCTTTCTACCGGGATCTGGGGCGCAACGTCCGCACCGCGCGCAGCGCCGCCGGCAAGAGCCAGACCGAGGTCGCTGAGTTTCTCGACGTGACTTTCCAGCAGGTGCAGAAATATGAAAATGGCAAGAACCGCATTCCGCTAGATCGTCTCGTCAGCCTTGCGGCCTACCTTGAGGTTCCTCTCCTGCAGTTCATCGACCCGTCCGAGAGCGATTCCGAGTTCCAGTCGCTGGCTGAGCAATTCAGCGACAGAGAGTTCCATACGCTCATCGAAGCGCTGGGGACACTCAAGGACCGTCCGATGCGCACCGCGCTGCTCAATCTCGTCAAGCGCATGGCCGACCTCGAATGTTGATTTAGACGCTGCGCCCGTTGGCTACTGCATCGGGTCGGTTCCCAGGCTATTCAACCTCGGGCCGTTTCCGGGTCTCGCCGGTTTTACCAGTTCCGGTGTCACCGGGGATGATTCCCAGCCATTCCAGCAACTCAACGAGATGTCTGATCTTTTTCGGATGCAGGCCCAGTATTGCTCTCAGAAAATACAGGTAAAACAAGGCGTCTTTCGGTCGGTATGAAATCTCCTGTTTCGCAGCGATAAGCTCATCACCGCAGGTCAGGGCTTCTCCGAGGAGCAGGGTTATATCGGCGTTGCCGCTGGCGAGGGATTCCTCATACAGGTACTGCACCGCGTTTCTGCTGCTTACAAGCGACCGCAGGTCCTGCTCTGCCTGGTCAGGCTGCCAGAGCTTTAACATCAACATCCCCAAAGGTCACAATTGTTTCATGAATGCCGGTGGTCTTGCGGACTCTGGCGAGAATGCTTTCAGAAACCGGCAGCCAGGCGGCTCTGGCTTTATTCCCGTCATCGAGAAGAGCTGTTTCGCCCAGATATTTGATCTCCCAGCCGGCGCTAGTAAAAAGACTGCGCCAGTATGCCGGGTACATCAGGCCGACAATGCCCTCGATGCCGTATCGCAGGCCGGCCTCCAGATAACCGACAACAATCTCCCCTGCGATCCGCTTTCTGGCCTGAGGAGGCAGCGTCTGGTCGATACAAAAGCGCGAACCTTCCCAGACACGGGGGTGTTTCGGAATGTCCCGCTCCGTTACAAAATGCGAAAACAGTTGCTCCAGCATGTAGGGAAGCGTTGTGGGATAAAACCGCGACACGCCGCGCGCTATATATTTCTCGTCCCTGTAGACGAGATATTTTGCGGCAGGGTTGTCGTATTGGTCGAATTCCATCTGGCAGTAGTTCGGAACATCCCATTTCTGCCTTTCGATAATGCTCCGGTAGCGAAGCCGGTGCTGGTCGGCCAGAGGGTTGCCCGCGAACTGGTTCACATTTTCGACCGTTACAAATTCAATCATCGCCCCTCCTCCTGTGTTTCGACAGGACAAGGAAAGCATGCTTCGAGGACCGATTGACCCTACGAAGGCTCGTAGGGTGTCTAGACGCTGATACGGGGGCGAAGAAGCGGACGGATAAGACCGAGGTCAATGGCCATTGAGACCGCATACATGCGGCTGTTGGTTTGCAGTTTTCTGTAGACATTCCTCATGTGGAAATCCACGCCGTGTGACGAGAGCCCGAGCAGAGCTGCTATATCGTGGTCTGATTTGCCTTCCCCAACCATCGTCAAGACCTCTTTTTCCCTGGAGGTCAGGAAGATATTGGGAACCGGATTGCCCGTGCTTTCAGCCTTGGCATGAAGTCTCTGGAAGGCGATATAGAAATGGTTGCAATAGGCCGTGATGATATCGGTATTCGCGTCACACGCATCTTTTTTCTCGGTGGTGGCAAGGCCGATGCCGGCAAACCTGTGCGGCCCCCACAGGGGCGTGCAGATGCCGTTATTCAGCCCGGCGTCGGTGCCCAGGTTGAGGCAAAGCTTCTGCTTGCGGTTCATGTCAAGCCTTTCGGACATTTCCTTCCATGTGAAGGTGCCGAGTTTCTGGTAGCAGTAGCTTATGACAGGGTCGAGCTTGTCGAACTCCTGTTCGAAATAGTATTTCATCCAGTCGGCGGGATAATTTCGGAGATGGCCGACACCGGCTGTCAGGCCGATCTGCTTGTGGTCAGAGAGCAGGCAGAAAATCATCTTGTCGTAGCCGTGCTGTTTGACTGTCTCAAGAAACACCTGGAGAAGCTCGTCAACGGTCCGGGCCTTGTTAATCCTCTCTATGTATTCCTCGAATGAAATCGCCATGAGCCTCTGGTCCCCTAGCGATTCCAAGCGGTGTTACGCAGTCCTGTAGGGTTGTATCACGTTGTTCTGAATCAACCAGCTTTATCCGGCTCACACAAAAACCCCGAGCGGCCCCGTATTACATCTGGTGTGATCGGCCCGTAAAACAAGCGTCACTTGCCGCGCCGATGCTGTTTATGCGGCCTCTTTCAGGCGCGCCTTGTGCTGATCCAGCAACGGCTGCAGTTCTGCGGGCAGAAATTCCTCAAACCCGGCATTGACGATGGTTTTCCCCTGCAGCAGCTCTATGGGATCACGCCCCTCTAGCTGGCCGAGATTGGGCTCGTGAACAAAATATCCCAGCAGCCGCTGCAATCTCTCGGGCAACGTCTTCGCGATGGCGAGTGGAACGGCTAGATACTGGTTCTCCGACTGGCGCAGCCAGCCCTGACAGTAACTCAGGACGACCCCGGTGCGCGGCTTCGCGGTCCGGTTCGCGCCGCCGCAGTGTAACAGGGAACCGAAATAAATAAGGACCGATCCGGGCGGCATGACCCCCTGGGTGATTTCATCCTGTCCGGGCTCGCGTTCAGGAATCAGCCCGACCCTTTCCCATTTGTGACTGCCGGGAACAACATTTGTCGCGCCGTTTTCGGCTGTGAACTCGTCGACCGCCCACATGCAGTTGATCATCGCCTCATAGCCCGGATGGACGAACGGGAAAAGCGGATCGTCCGGGTGCATGATCTGTTGCGGCTCGCCAGGTCCGATCTGGATCGCTTGCGTCAGGTTCAGCTGGTACTGACGGCATCCTTTCAGGAGAAATTCATCCATCACCGCCAGGATGACGGGATGAACGGCCATTCGCTGGCAAAGCGTGGATTTCGCGATCAGGGAGCTCAGGCGCTTGGTGGCGTGGCCGTAGAAATCACCGGTACAGTTCGGCGTTTCTTCAAAGTGCGGACGCAGCTCTTCTTTCAGCCGGTTCAGTCCCTGCCTATCAAGGACATTCTCGATAACAATGCAGCCGTCCCGCTCCAGTATGCGGTTTATCACTCCGATGTCTTCGTCAGTCCCGACCTTTTGAACCTTTGCCATGGTGTCCCCCTCATGAATGTTTGTCTGGCAGCGGCTAAAAACTTAACCGGTTCACGTGAACAAATGACCCTACGAAGGTTCGTAGGGTTTCCGGACAGTTCGATCTGTCTAGAGTGTCCGTCAGAATTCTCTATCGCTCATCAACTGACGGAGGCCCTGACATGCAACGCCGCGCCCCATCATCGCTCGATCGGGAAATCCTGCTGGATCTTTCCCGACGTACAGCCTTGCCCTGGCTGAAAGATGCTGCCCTCGACTGGGTCATCATTCTGGGCGCTCTTGGCGTTGTCCATATAGTTTCCAGCCCGGTTACGTGGCTCCTGGCGCTTCTGGTTATCGGAAACCGCCAGCACGCCTTGGCCATCCTGGGCCACGACGGCACGCATTTCACCTTGTCGCATGACAGAAGGCTGAATGATTTTCTGACAAACCTGCTTGCTTTCTGGCCCCTTGGACTGACAGTCAGCGGCTATCGCACCCTGCACTTCAAACACCATAAGCACACCGGAACCGAAGACGACCCCGAACTGGGACATAAACGATCACGAAACCCGCAGTGGGACTTGCCTGCAAAGCCGTCCCGCATTCTGAAATACGCAGCGCTCGACATCGTCGGCGGCAGCTTTCCCGACTACCTGATCATTCTGAAGTATTCGAAGCCGGACAAGGCGTCCGAATATCTGCCGCTGTTGTGTTACCACGCGGTTGCCATCACATTGTTCGCCGCATCAGGACTGTGGGGTTGCGGATTGCTGTGGTATGCCGGTCTGGCTACGACCTTCATGATGTCGTTTCGTCTTAGGCTGTGGCTGGAGCATCAGGGAACGGCAGACACACAGCGCGTGTATTTGAACTTCTGGCAGGCTGCGCTTCTTGCGCCGCACAACGCCTGGCATCACTGGGAGCACCACAAATATCCGACAGTCCCGTATCACAGGCTGCCGCAAGCCCGGCAAGGCCTCAGCGGTCCCGCCATTCTGGCGCTGCGCGATCTCACCGGCGCGCTCGCCAGCACCCGGCACATCCCCTCGGGGACAGCACTCAAGGTTTCGGCGGAGACCGGCGACTCACGGGCGGAAGATAGGAAAATAGCCCGTGCCGCCTGACAAGCCAGATGAGCGCCTGTTGATAGAAACACTCTGTTGGCAACTCGGTGAAGTCATCGACGCCAGCAACGCCACACCGGGGCTGAAGACAATCGCCACGATCATCACGGCCGCGCGTTACGCCCGCCGCACCGCCATGCCGGCCTCAGTCGCCGCCGCCATGATCTCCACTTACATCGTCAGGGGCGATCCGTTTTGATTCCGAGCAGGTTGTATTATTCGGAAAAATAACCTGCAAGTTGTATCGCGCTTGCCGAGTGACAAGGAATCAGGCAGACTCTGTGAGGGCCAATCCGATTCCGGAGTCGCCCCGCTTTGTTCACGACTGTCTGAAGGAAATCCTATGACCTAGAAAAAAGAAAACCCGCCGAAGCGGGCCTTCTAGAAACTGAAGCTCTGTAAGAGCGATGTGACAATCCAATCTTACAGAGTCCGGCAGCGGACGCAAGAGGTTTTTTGCGGCGGTTTTGTGTGGCCTGAATTCGGCAGTTTTCTTTCTGTCACAACCGGGAGAACTTTTCTTGTCCACACTGATCGCATACCTACCAACTCACAAGCGTTCCTGCCTGATTCGCGCGGCCCAGAGCCGCTGCGCCAGGTGCGGCGCGGCGGCGCGCGCTTGCTGTGCCCCGATTCTTACTAGACACTTTTCCCGTGGCCCATCCGATTCCGGACTCCGGCCACTTCTGTGTTCACAACTGTTCGAAGGAAACCCGATGACCTAAAAAGAGAAAACCCGCCGGGGGGCGGGCCTTCTAAAAACTGAAACTGCAAGAGCAGCGATGTTGCAATCCCTACTCTGGCAGAACCTTCAAAAAACGCAAGCGCTTTTTGCGGCGGTTTTTTGCGGCCTGAATTCTGGCGGTTTTCTCATAACAAGGAGAAGACCATGCACCTGCAAATCGACAGACGACCGCCGCCGATTGAAGAAGTCGTGCAGCGAATGAAGGCGCGTATCGACCGTGACGGCATCCGTATCGAAAACATCCCCTCCCCCGCTTCGTCTCCGCCAACGATCAGAAACGAAAACCGGCGGCAGCGGTCGCTGCGCTCCTGTCACCTACCCGTCGAACCGAAACCCCGGCACGCGCCGCCGCGCGACAGCGAGGCCTATGTGCCTGAACTGGCTGCCCGCATCGAGGATGACCGCAACCTGACGGACGGCGCGCGGCGCTGCGCCCGCAAACTGGCGGAATATATCTACCGGAAAAACCGCGCCGCGCGCGCGGGCGACATCACCGTCACCTGGCTCATGCGCGCGCTCGGCAAGTCGCGCCGCACCGTGCAACGCTATCTGCGGCAGCTTGAACGTGAAGGCTACATCGCGGTTGAGGTCGTTCACGCGCGCACGCGGATGTGCGCCGGGCTGTTCATCGCGCTGCTGGCCCCCATGCTGGCAAGCCATCACCGTCAGGAATGGCCGCAGAAGCTAATAGATGCAGATGCGCCACGCCTGTCACAGAACAATAAACCCAGATATAAATACAGCCGGGAGTCGTGGGCATTACGCTGCATGGACGGCGTGTTCCGGTCCTTTATGAAAACGCACCCCCCTCTTCCGGCGATTCCGATCACCGTCTGATCCTCTGTTTTCCAAGAAAGGTGCTTGGCGAGGTGGAGCCTGTGGCGGGCGCATGGGAAAACTGTTTTACTTCGTGCCCATGGCGTCCTTTCCAAGTGATGCTGCCTCCGACGATCTCCTCCGACAGGACCGTCTCTCCCTTCTTCTGGCTGAAAACCACCACCACGACCGCGCACGAAGATGGCGACGGCCGGCCGCCCGAACCCCTGTTTTCTTGCGTTTTGGCCGGTGCGGACCCAACGGCTGTCTCCGTGCATCCAATACAACCGAAGGTTTAACCGGGCTTTAACCGGGGAGGCTTTAGGATCTCTTATGATCCTCAAGGGCAATCAGCGCGGCGGCGGCCAGCAGATGGCGGCACACCTGATGAACTCGTTCGACAACGAACGCGTTGAAATCGCTGATCTCCGGGGCGCCGTCGCCGACGACCTCTCCGGCGCCTTCGCCGAGTGGGCCGCCGAGGCCCGCGGCACAAAGTGCCAGAAATTCCTCTACAGCCTTTCCCTCAATCCCGATCAGGCGCAGGGACACCTCACGCGCGAACAGTATCTTGAGCTGCTGGAGCGGACAGAGCGCAGCCTTCAGCTGGTCGGGCAGCCCCGCGCCGTCGTTTTTCATGAGAAGCGCGACAAGGACGGCGTGCTGCGCGAACACTGCCACGCGGTCTGGTCGCGGATCGACACGGAAAAAATGAAAGCCGTCCAGATTGCGCATGACCGTCTGAAGCTGCGCACGGTCGCGCGGGAATTCGCCCGCGACCACGGGCTGGAATTACCGGACGGCATGAAGAAGGATGGCCGGCGCGACCGCTTCAATGACCGCGCCAAACAGGAAAACCTGGGCGAGCGGCAGCAGCAGGAACGGACGGGGGATCCCAAGGAAAAGAGGATGGCGGATATCGCCACGTGCTGGAAGGAAACTGGCAACGGCGCGGCCTTCGTGCAGGCGCTTGAGGCCAAGGGTTATTACCTGGCTCGTGGCGACCAGCGCGCGTTTGTCGTCGTCGATCTCCACAGCGAGGTCCACAGTCTTTCGCGCCAGCTCGTGGGCGTTGCGAAGTCCAGGGAACTGAAAGACCGCCTCGCCGGCTACCCGCTCGACAAGCTGCCGGACGTCGAATCCGCCCAGGCGTGGGCAAAACAGCAGCGGATCGAGCGCGAAAAACAGATCGCGGAAAAACAAAACCAGCAGGAGAAACAACCCTCCGAGGTTGAGATTCGCCTTGCGGCCTTGAAAGAACGTCAGGCCGCCCGCCGCGCCGAGATCGACCGGCAGCGCATCGACCTGATCGCCCGTCACCTCTCCGAGCGCGACGGGCTGAAGGCGATGCAGGACGCCGAGAACACGGGCGTGGTCAGCGCGCGCCTGCAGAAACA
>CATPCN010000496.1 GCA_955652855.1 uncultured Chthoniobacterales bacterium
CGCCGTGGGCGGCGTCCGGCGGATTGCTGGGGCGCAATCCTTTCGGGCTGGACGCCCTCAGTCGGCTCCGGCGCTCTGGCGAGCTTGGCTAACGCCCGGAGCCTATCCGTATGCGCGGAGCGCATGGCCGGGCTGGACACCCGGCCCTCGACCACCGGCCAACCTTGGGCGGACTGAATACGCGGTTCCCGACGCGACCGCGTGGGGTTACTGCGTGGCGGTTTTTTGCGACGCTGAGCGCTCGGTCAACCTGAAAAGACATGCGGGAGCGAGGCAGCTATGAAACCCAAACCAGGAAGGAGCGGCAGCCAGAAGCGCAAGACCACGGCTCGGATCGCGGTCAACTGCACGCCCGCCCAGAAGGACGCGATTGTAGAGAAGGCCCGTGCCTTCGACCAGTCCCCCAGCGCTATTTGCCTCAATATGCTTTTGGATGCACCCCTGCCCCGGCGCCGTCGCCAGCCGACTGTCAAGGACAACGCCCTGACTGCGTATATGGGCGCCACGGCAAAGCTCAAGGATGTGCTGAAAGAGAGCCTTGCAGAACTCGGAAAGTCCGGGTCGAACCTCAACCAGATCGCCTACATGCTCAACGCTAACACCGCCCCTCCCCGCATCATGAATATCATCGAAACCGCTGTTGAGGAACACCGCGCCCTCGAAGCACGGCATGATGCGGCGTTCAAGGATCTGGACGAATTGCGCACGATGGCCATGGATGTCTGGGGCCTCGAAAAGTAGAACCGCAAGCCCCGGCGATCTCATGGAGGGCTGCATCGACGCCTCCCTTGCGGAACTTCTGGAATGGCGCACGGCGCTGATGCAGGCGCTCGGGTATGAGCGCAACCGCAAGCCCAAAGACAAATGAATTGTTAATGATTTACAACAGGATGATCTGACTTACCGCTCGGGCTCTTTCTCTTGCTCTTGCTCCTGATCCCGCCCCCGCTGCTGCTGCAGCCGGTCCCATGCTTCCTGCGCCTTGTCCTCTTGCGCTCCCCGATCTACCCCATGCACGTGCTCCCACGCCCTCACCGCCGCGTCCTTTTTCTCCACCAGTTCGGTCCCCAAAGCAATGTATGGCTCGCTATTCTCTCGACCCCTAAACTCGCCCTGCAATTTCTGAAAGTCACGTTCATGTTCCTGATGAACACCACGTAATCTGTCCTCGGCTTCCTTCCTCTCATCAGGAGACAAGTGGCTCAACTTTTCCCGCACCTCTTTCCAGTGCTGCTGAAACCGCCACTCCACCCTCTCCCGGCTATAATAGTCATCGCGATCCATGAACCCACCCTACTCCCGCTCCTTGTCGTGATCCTGCGCGTGGTCCGCGCCCTTTTGCTGGTCTTGAAACCGCCCCCACGCTTCCTGCGCCTTGTCGACATGCGCCGCCGTTTCGCGCTCCTCTTTGTCGATTAGTGCCTCTAATCCCTCAAAAAAATCGTACTTCTCGCTGTTATCACTCAGCGCATAGAAGTCCTTCGCATTTTCCTCAAACCTTCTCCGCAGCCCTTCCTCGACGCCCTTGCGCCTCTCCGGAGGCAGAGCATCCAGCTTTTCCCGATGCTCTTTCAGCGTCTGTTGAAATCGCCACTCGAAATCATTCGGATTGTAATCATCTGGCATGCCCCACCACCTTAATCGCGGTCCCGCCCCTGATCAAGATCCCGATCGATTTCCTGCTGGCGTTTTTGAAAGCGCTCCCATGCCTGCTCGGGTGTTTCCTGTGCCGGATTTTCCTTCTCATCCCCGCCCGGTTCACGTTCCTGCGAATTGCCGTATATCACGGGGTTAGTCTCCCTTTCATTGTCCTGCGCCTGCTCTGTGCCCTCGCGTTGCTGGTCCTGAAGCCGCCGCCAGGCCTTGTCGACCGCCCGCGTCCGGATTTCAGCGGCCTTGCGTTCCGCTTCGTGCTTGCGCGCCGCCGCAAACCGGTCCGGCACCACCCGCATGCGCCCGCTGGGAGTCGGCGCCATTCCCGGCGCATCCTCCCGAACCATTTTTGAGCCGTCCCGCTCCGGCCCCTGCGGACGCAGGCCCGGCTTGCGATTATCCTGTTCCTTCGCCGCAAACTTTTCCTTCAGATTCTCTTCGCGGTCGAGCGCGTTTTCCTCTTCATGCAGGCCCTCGACCTTTTTCGAAACGGAGGTGTCCCGGTCGGGCATATGACGCGGATCATATCATGATTGAAAACCCGCAAGTCCGGCCTGGTATTTGAATCCATCGGTACCGTCCTTGAAGAAAAAATTGCACCGTGTCCCAAGGAGGCCCGCTTTGAAAGCGCCGGGGGGGGCGCTGCCGTAGACAGTCTCCTGATCGGGCGGTATTATCCGCCCATGAAAAGGAAAAGGACCGACTCGGATCTCTTCGATCAGCAACTCATCAAAGTCTACAAAGCCTATATCGGACCCGCGCTCAAAGCCGCCATCGAACGGGCGAACGCCGACATGAAACCGCCCCCCTCTGTCCTGATCCACGCCATCTTCGCCGCCGCGTTCAACGCGTGTACTGAGGCCGAGCCCGATGAAAGAAAAGCCTACGCTCTCTTCAAGGAGACAGCGGCGTCAATCCTCGACTTGCACTCCATTCCATCCAAGCTGCATGGCCATTCGTAACCCGTTATTTGGGGGAGTGTGATCACCCTTTCTCATTCCCCTCAAGGGGACGCCGGGGCGGGAGGGTTCGCCCCCACGACGGCAGAAGACGGCCGTCTCCCCCCGCCAGTGGGATTTCAAAACGCTCCGCTGAAGTCCCCCTCGCGGCTCCCCCTTTCGTGCTGCCAACGCCCGAGGTATCGCCCCTGAATGTCTACTTGTATACTTCGCGACAACCCTACAACGCACAACTTCTATGTCGGTGAAGGCCGCTTCCTCGGCCGCGACCCTGCCCGCTTTCATCGCCATTCAGACCGGATTGGCCGACCGCGGCCACCGTCCTTTAAGGCCGCAATTTGCGATCTCAAAGAATCGAATTCGGCACCTGTGCTCCCCCCATTGTCTACTTGTCTACTGCGCGACAACCCTACAA
>CATPCN010000497.1 GCA_955652855.1 uncultured Chthoniobacterales bacterium
CGATGATGAAGGCTCGCATTATGTGGGCGACCGGCGTGGATCCGGATTCGTTGGATTCCGGCAAACCGCGCCTAGTAGGAGCGCCGTATACGCAACAACTCTATCAGGGTCACCGCGAAGCGTTACGGACGAGGGAATTGGACGGAACTAAAGTTCGGCTCTCATCATGGCAAATCGCGCAAAAGCTTATTGCGCAGCGGGAAATGGAAGCGTTAATCGACGCTGCAGCATATGATAATACGTTTCACGTTGTGTTGTTTCTCTGGCACGACTGGCTAAACAAGACGATTGGCGAATTCGACCTTAAAGCGTCATTTCTAAAAGCAGCCGCGAGTCGACGACTAAAATCGGTATTCGTCCGGCGCCTTCCACTATCTGTGAGACTCGCGCGGGCTGCGCGATCTAAGTGGTTCCAAAGGAAACGACCTTCGTCGAAGAGAAAGCAGCGGGCTTAAGCTCCCAATAACGTGCAGCGTTTTTAGGCTTCACGAGTTCCCGGTAATGTCTGAAAATTATGTCCGGTGAATTTCCCATTTGGAGCGCCAGCGCAGCAACGTCATTGAACCTCGCGAGATGATAGGAGCCAAATGAATGGCGCAAAGCGTTTGACGGCCAGTCCTGACGCAATCCGGCTCTTTCCCGATCGGCTTCGATAAGCTTTCGAAGATTTGGCGGAGATACTCTTCCCCGACACGAGCAATAAGGCGCAAGCCATGCACGCAGATTCGGCTGTATGGTCACGAGTCGGCGCTTTGCCGTCTTGCTATGCCGCGCCTTGACCTCAACTAAATTGGACTCGAGATCGACTTGGCCCCAATCAAGGCGTTCGATTTCCGAGCGACGCAATCCGGCAAAGGCGCCGATCGCCCAAAATGGCAAAGTTTCAGCAGCGGCACGCTCCAATAATCTGATCGTTTGTTCGACCGTGAGGATTTGGATATCGCCATCAACTTCCTTTGCCTTCGTTGTTTGAATTACGGGATTCTCAGCGCAATATCGGCGCGTCATTGCGAACGAAAACAGGGTTCTCAGATCACGTCTGAATGTGTTGCGCGTTACTGGAGCAAGCCGAAGTCCAGATAGCCAGTCGTCCACATCGGCCGTCGTAATCTCGGCAATGGTTCGATGTGGAAAAGCCGCACAGAAGCGACCGATACGAAGTTCGAGATCGTAACAGTATCTTTTGCTCGCGCCGCTCAAACGCCTGTTTTCGATTAATTCCTTCATCGCCATGCGAAGCGGAACAGATCGTTCGATTGCTTCCAAATGATCCAGGTAGAAATCGACTGCATCGGAAATGGTTTTGCCGAACGGACGCAACTTTTCCATCCCGTGCTGCGCCATAACTCGCAAGGATGTTGGGAACATTGCGCCTTCTTTGCCCTGATTTAAAAGCTCAACTTCTTTCAGCCGGACGTATGTCTGTGCCTCGGTTTTGGTCCGGAAAAATTTCCTCTCCCATTTGCCCGAGAGTTTCGAACGCACAACGAACTTCAGCCAAGGATGCTTGTACGGCTTTATTCGAAATGCTGATTTGGCCATCCTTTGAAAATAGCAACTGTTGCTATTTTAGCTAGGAAAATCGCGTGATTTCGCGTTTTCATGCGTCTTCATGCGTCAGCATGCTCGACGTGCTTTTTAACGCATTTTCAGAGGGAAAATACAGCTCTTAGAGGTATGGGCCGGCCGGGACTCGAACCCGGAACCAACGCCTTAAAAGGGCGCTGCTCTACCGATTGAGCTACCGACCCGCGAGCAGAGAAAGTTTGTACTCCAGCTCATAGGACGCTGCAAGAGTTGTAGGACAGGCGCTCCGCCCGCCATTTTCATTTCGTCGGCCCCATGATAAACATTTCAGCGGCGATCATGAAATTACTTGCCGCGTTATTTTGCGCATTCGGCACATCGCTGCAGGCGGCCGATTTTGATCTGGCTGCACGCGCAACCAAACAGCTCGGTATCGATCTTCACCATCAGCTTCCTCGCGGCGACGAAAATCTTTGTTTGTCGCCGTACTCAATTCAAAGCGCGCTCGCGATGACGTTTTCCGGCGCGGACGGCGACACGCGAACGGAAATGGCGCGGGTCCTTCATTTTCCAAACGATGGCGATGCGATTCATGCATCCTTCGCCGCGCTGCAAGGCTCGCTCGAAGAAATGTCAAAAAAGACGGCGAAAATCGCCGAGCAATCAAAGAAAGGTGGCGGACCAAGCGAACCGATCACGCTCGCGATTGCAAACCGGTTGTTTGCGCAGAGCGGCTATGATTTTCGCGATTCATTCCGGGAGCTCGTGAAAAGATTCTACGGCGCACCGTTTGAGACGCTCGATTTCAAAAAAAATCCGGAGGGCGCGCGAGGACATATCAACAAGTGGGTCGCTGACCAAACGCACGATCGAATTCACGATTTGATCCCTCGAGGAGGAATTAAGGAATTGACGCGGCTGGTGCTAGCAAACGCGATTTATTTGAAGGCGCCGTGGCAATCGGAGTTCACCGAGACGCTCACAAAACCAAAACCATTTCACGTTCACGGCGGCGATGCTGTCGATGTTCCAACAATGAACGATCGTAGCCACTTCGGATATGCGAAACGTGACGGGTATACAGCTGTCGCGCTACCCTACTCCGGTGGCGAGCTGCAATTTTTGATTTTCATTCCAGATGAAATGAACGGACTTCGAAAATTAGAATCAAAACTTGGTGCAGAGTTGCTTGCCCAATGCGCAAAGCTGGAACCCCAGGATGTCGATCTTGAGTTGCCGAAATTTAAATTCGAACCGCCGACGATTCCTCTCGGTGAAACGCTCCAGGCGCTCGGAATGAAAACGGCGTTCGATGTGCCGCAAGGCAGCGCCAATTTCGACAAAATGTCGCCGCGCAAACCGGACAGATACCTGGCGATCTCCAACGTTTTCCACAAAACATTCATTGCGGTGGACGAAAAAGGCACCGAGGCAGCAGCCGCAACCGCAGTCGTAATGATGGAAGTGACGGCCAGGTTGGAGAAACCGAAACAACCGATCGAAGTGAAGGTCGATCGGCCGTTTCTTTATGCGATCCAGCAGGTCCCGAGCGGCGCGTGTTTGTTCATCGGCCGGGTGACCGATCCGCGCTGACGTTGTAGCTCAACTCTCCATTCACAATCTTTGCCGCGGACGTGAACGGATGCAGCTCATTCTTTTTCTGATCGAGAATGTGAATCACTTCAATGCCGTGCGCTTTGAGATAATCCGAAATCAGGGAGCGATGGCATCGCCACCAAACCGCTTCCGCGCACATGATCGCAGTCGGCCCTGATTGTTCGGCAAGATCGACAAGTCGCGCGATGCCGGTGCGAAAACCTTCCGTCTCCATGTAATCGGCGTAGCCGCGGAA
>CATPCN010000498.1 GCA_955652855.1 uncultured Chthoniobacterales bacterium
GTTGAGTGGAGTTGCGCTGTCCGTGGACAGCGGGTTAGCGTGAGGATAGCCATGGTTTGCCTTTCTGGAGGCGACTTTGGTTAGGGGCGCGTTCGGTGTTTGTAGCACCGGCGCGTCCCGGTTACGGTTTAGCTCTGATTGCAGAGCCGGGATCGAACATTCAGTATTGGCGATGTTTTATTCTGTGTCAATATCCCCGCATTGATTCTCAGAGTAGTACTTATCCGCAAGTGATCTGCGGAAAACCATTGACATCAAAATAAGCCGCTCTCCCGATCAACATCCTGCCCGAAGACCCCAGCGGCGATACATCATGAGCGATGTGTTTTCCACTGCCGCGCCTCCGGTCTCAAAGACCCAACTTGCGGATGGCGCGTGACTCAGGACTTGAGCTCCGTGGCCCACAAGATCACTTCAATGAGTAGCGCGTTTCTGGTCAACTTGCCGTGACGCGGATTTCATGGGAGGAATCCGGATCGAGCTCCCTCCGAGTAGCCGACGATCCGACCAGAGCGCCCTTCGCCGCCCTAGGCGAATCCGATTTGGGCCGACTTCCTAGTGGCAACGATGCAGATATGATTGAGCTCTGAGGACCACGTTCCAGCTCAAGCACATCACTGTCCCTCAAAGCATTTTGAGGGGCTTCATGAGGAGCGACCAACAGCAGGTTTCCATTTCCGCACCGCTCCGAGCCCCCTCAACACCGAAAATCACGCTCGGGGACGGATATTCCGCGCCGCTGGACTCTCTTTTTTGCCCGCCAAGACCTTGACAGGTCGCCAATCTGCTATTCTAAGCGTCCAGCCAGATGCCATTGGGTATACAATTGTTGGTTGACCAAGGAAGCCAACAGTGAAGACTCGGGTTTCACGGACTCGATGGACTCGGAGAATTAGACGCAGGTAATTACATTAATCGGCGTAGATCCTTGTGGGACTCATTAATCGAAACCTAAATGCCCAAGGCATGCCAACCCTGCGCTATGGTGGCGCCATCGAGACGCTTGCCCATTCGTTGGCCCAGGGAGAATGCCTTCCGTTTTTGGGCGCAGGAATGGGTCTCGATGATGACGCTACGTTGGATCTCCCGCGAGGCTGGGAATTGGCTAAACTTATGACCGAGAAGATCGGGCTTGTCTGGCAGCCACACGACCGCCTCGCGACGGCCGCATTCTATTACGAGTTCTTCCGAGGGGGCAGGCAGGCTCTCAATCGTCTGCTCGTGCGCGAGATAACGAACCCGGCGATTAAGCCATCCAAAGCCATCCAAAATTTTATGAAGGTTGTCCGGGTTGCGGAGGCTAACAACCGGACCACGGTGGTCGCTACCACCAACTACGACCAGCAATTCGAGCAGACGTACAAGGAGGAGTTCGGATATTTCCCGGCTACCATCGTGTATCAGGGCGCATGGAATCCTCTCGACCGCGATCGAATTAACCTGAACATCGGCTTGAACGGTGAACTCGATGCGTACGGCACGGGCTGGTATCCTACGAAGCCGACCACTCTTTACAAGATCCACGGTTGTATTTCACTAGCGGTCGGTAATCGTCAAAATCTGGTAATTACCGAGGAAGACTACATCAATTTTCTGGCCAACTCCCTTGCAAGCTATAACCAGGAGCGCCGCCTGCTAACACATTTCACGTCGCGGTTGCAAAGGTCGAGAATACTCTTCATCGGGTACAGCCTGGAAGATTGGAATTTCCGTACGCTGTTCAAGTCCACGGCGGAGCAGCGCGAGGACACCGAGTCCTCTTATGCAGTGCAGTTTTATTCGCAGAATCCTGCTGAAACACACGAAGAGAGGGACCGCCGGCAGGCTACCGTGGACTTCTGGCATGATAAACACGTTGAAATTCTTAACGTTCGAGCCGATGAGTTTCTAGAAGATCTTTTGAAGGTGATACCAGTCGCCGCGCCGGCCGGAGCCACACAGTGAGGTACCCCCGATAGTGAACGACCCGATAGACCCGGCTACAAGTCCATGGCGCGCCTTCCACGCCCTGAGCTGGGAGCGGAGGAGCGATGTAGAACTTCTGGAGATGACCAGGCCGGATGAACTCCAGCAGGTAATCGATATCGTCAGCAGCGGGCGCGCTTCAATCCTTTACGCTCCTTCCGGTATCGGCAAGAGCTCTATCATCGACGCCGGCATCGAGCCGCATTTTCGGAATCGCGGTTATGCTGTTTTCCGCACCCGGCCGCGGCCGCCGTTCGCGCAGTATTCGCCTGAGGAGGCGTTCAAGCAGAGTATGCTGCGTTACCAGCACCTGCCGGACCGCCGGCCGGCACTCGCCCAGGAATGGACGCAGGCGCTCAATCTTCTTGATGACCTCCCGGAGGACAAACAGCGCTCTGCAAGAGACTTGGCAGCACGGATCGAATCCGAGTTGCTACGTCCCATCCCGCCCGCCGAATCCAAACAGATGTTCGTCGCGGCGCTGGAAGTCTATTTGCAGCGCCCGCTAAACGAATTCGTCGCGCAGGCGCAGCAGTACATCGGACCGGGTGTGCCGATACTGTTTATCTGCGACCAGTTCGAGGAACTCTTCGTTCACTTTCACAACACGCGCCAGTTGCACATATTCGTCGATCAGATTGGAGCGGTCTTTGGCAAGTCAGCGATTCGCGCGAAGTTTCTGTTTTCCATGCGTGAGGATCTCGTCGGCAAGATGATCGAGTTCCGCAGCTACATACCGGATATATTTAGCTTCATTTACAGGTTGCCTCCGCTCGCCGTCGAACGCGCTGCTCATGCCATTACCCTGCCGGCCAAACAGAGAGGAATCGTCCTCCCTACAGTTCTCGTGGAGGTGGTTACCAACGACCTTTCTGCTTTCTATGAAAGCCACGTCCAGCAGACGATTGAGTTCGTTGAAAATACCAATCTCCCGTCCGAGCAGAAGTATGTCGAACTGCCCGCCATACAGGTGGTAATGGATACCTTGTGGCGGGATTGCAAGGGTGTCCTCGGGCTGGAGGCGTACCGCAACTCTCAAGACAAAGCCGCCAACCCGGCGGCTGCCATTCTGCAAAACTACCTGCCCCTTTTACTGCAAGGTATAGAGAAGGCCGGTAAGCCGACTAGAGTGAATGACATACGCCGGGACGTGCTCTATTTGCTTACGGACGGCCGATTTTACCGCAGAGCGCTCGGCCGCAAGCGGCTGTTGGATGAGGCGGGTGCGATCTATCCGAAGCAATTGGACCGTGTCCCGGTAAATGCTGGGGAGTTGGACGTCGCCCTCGATCCGCTGATCACGGCCGGCATCGTTGTGGTGGACGAAACGCCGGATGGCCCTCAGTATGAGTTGGCCCACGACTTCCTCGTGCGCTCCGTGGTGACGTGCTGGAACGTTCAGGACCGAAGGCGCGCCTCCGCTATCGGCGGGCTTGAACGGTTGCAGGAAATGGAGCAGAGACTGACGGTACTGTCTGGTCGCTGGAGTCTTGGTCTTCTCCTCGCCGCTGCTGCGGCCCTGCTTATAGGATTCTATGCGGTCGGGCCTATAGGTATCCCTGCGGTCGACGATTTGACGCGCGGTGTCATCGGCTTCAGCAACAAGCGTCACGTGTTGAGCTTTCTGCCCTTTGTCGTGCTGGTGCTCGGGTCGGTCGGGTGCGCCTTCTATGCCCGTTATCTCGCGGTGGCTCTCGTCGGCTCAGTGCTTGGTGCAGCTTCGCTCAGTTTCCTGGTCCTACCATTGCTTGTGAATACTGGGAATATGAATCAGGAGGGGCACGCGTATTATCGGCTCGGCTTCGGGATCGCGACATGCGGACTTGCGGCAGCCACTTTCTCAAGGGAGCGAAAGGGCAAGAGGCCACTTATGATTTTCGCAGCCGAGTTCATTGATATCATTGTCTATCTTCTCTGGGTAACGCTCGTGTTTGGTTACGGTATCATTTTTACATCACTGGCCGAGCGGTTTGATCTTAATATAATAGGAATCGTGTCCGTAGCGCTCTTGCCGTCGCTCGTCGGTCCCCTGCTAAGAAGTGGGCCTCTCGGATTCCGGATGGTGGGCTTGCGTTACGTACTGGTGAAGGATCACTCCCGCGCTGGACGTGTGCGTCTTTTGGCGCGGAATTTGCTCAAGATAGTTTATTACGCTCTCGTACTATATGGAACCCTTCAGTTAATGCGTATTTCCGGGGGAGTTTCTTCGGACGGGACCGCGATTGGATTCCTAATCACCTTGAGTATCTGTTCCTCAATTCTGGATGCCTGGCTCGGGCGCCGGCCGGAGCGCGCGAGCTTAATTGACCGCTGGCTAGGGCTCA
>CATPCN010000499.1 GCA_955652855.1 uncultured Chthoniobacterales bacterium
ACCGATTCGCGGACCGCCTGCATTGCGAGCTGCAGCATGATCACCGGCAGCTATTGCCGCAACGATGCGTCCGCTCGACATCGGCCACCGCCGATAGAGGACGGCTTTGCCTTACGCCGCGGTAACCTCGTTTCTCGACCGCTCTGTCATCCAAGAATTCGGCCTCGCATCATTACCATCTCGAATCGGCGCGATGTCATCCGCCGATGTATCGACCGGCTGCCGCCATCACGCACGACTGCGAGCCGTCAAATCCCCATAGTGGTTTAGCTTTCCCGAACGGCATCGGGGCATGCCGCGGTTTCCTCCCTCGAGGCTTGTGCGACGCCTGCCCGCGCGGCGTCATCACGCCCTCACACGCCTGCGCGTGAGGGCAGGCATCGCACAACCCTTAACAGAAGCGGCCGTTGCCTTCTGAGCGAATGCGCGGTGAGCGTTGAGCGTCGCTTTCGTAATGCCTCCGCGACATCACCGGATGATGGACTGGTGGAAAGGAATGGCACGTCAACCGGGTCCGGTTCATGCAATGCCGCGCTACAAGCCCGTAAATAGGCGAGGTACGGATAGCCAGTAACGACTATTGTCCGACTTCGTCGCGTTTTGCAGAGACAGTAGGTTGCTTCTGTAGTTGCCGTACCAATTGGACCGAGAAGCAGATGGAATTGGAGAGTTGTAAGCCTCCCGAAGCGCCAGCATCCAGGCAACTCTTGGCGTAGAAAAGCTGGTGCCGCACTTCGAGGCGTCACCTTCGAACCGTCCTTCGTAGGCAAACCCATAGAACGTGTTGGCCCCGTTCAGAGGCAGTGTGCCGCTTCCACACAAAAGTTTGCCCGTGTTGTCGGTGTTCATGACGGCGACGATGTCACCCGGCGCAGACTTTGCACGGGAAGCCAGATAGACGGCATCCTTCACGACATCCTTCTTGTCGTTCCCGGTGGCTGCCAGCGTGACGCCGAAGGAGTCCGGGTCAGGTCCAAACTCGATGTCGTATCTTTCGACCGTCCACGACATGCTTATGAAGAACGGAACCCCAGTCGTCTGGGAATACAACTGCGCGAATTTCTCCAGTACCGTGACAGGCGTCTGTTGTGCAGGGCCAACCGCATCGACCACCTTAGATGGAATTTGCCCCACGAGGTCTTTCGCGTCGACCGCCGCACGATTAGTGATGTCCGCCGTTGGCCCGTACTTTCCAAGATTCT
Organism: uncultured Chthoniobacterales bacterium; assembly: GCA_955652855.1. Next base: position 1,203 of record CATPCN010000499.1, read on the forward strand.
TATGAAGTGCGCCTGCCACTAAGGTAATTTGCGTGAGTTCCTGCCAAATATCTTTGGACCATTTTTGCTCAGTGAATAGCGGCAAACACACGACCTTTACTCGATCGGACAACTTCGCGAAATCGGCGAACGATGTGGTCACCAATTCGGCGTGTGAGGTTCGACCGTTCGCTTGAATAGGGAAGTCTGTCTTAGTGGCCGCGCTCCTCAACGCGTTGTTCAGATTGCTCGGTCCGAGATAGTACTTCTGGCGTACGACGTCTATTGCCTTTACTACGAATTCACGTGAGGAATCGAACAGGGTATCCGATGGCCATGAGTCATCCAGCACGAAGAGGACCACATCCTGAGACGGCGCGCGTTTTTTCAGGAGAGCAGAAACGAAGTCGATGTCGCTGGCCGTCCCGATGCCTGAAGCGTCTGACTTGGCATCGGCGAATCGTACCGTGATGGGCTGCGACCACACCGTCAAGCTCACGTCGCTTCCCAAAGCGTCAACCTCGGCTTTTGCCTGCGCGACCGTAACCCATCGCCATTGATTGACAAGCGGCTCTGCACGGCGGTTGAAGTCGAGGATACGCCCGGCATACGCGTTCGTGGATGGTCTTCCGATTGCACCCCGCAGCGCTTCGGAATACGTCGGGCCGCCTTGGGTGCGCGGCAACCCGTAATACGGATTTCCCGCGACAGGCGCCTTCCATTGATACCGAGGCAAGTCCGGAATCACGAGTTCCTTTCCGGCCTGCAGCCCCTTCAAATCCGGGACACCGTTCAACGTCTGTATCTTGTTGGTCAGTCGCTCGTACAGATCCGGGGCGGCCGTTTGACCCACGCCGAACTGCTTACTGAGGATCTTTTGAAGATTGTCCCCTGGCTTGATCGAGTAGGACTTGACAAGGTTGGATTGCAGAAGCGCATCCGTATGTGCAGAGAACGGCTCGTATTTCGCATTGACCGTTCTCTGCAGCAGAACGAGGCCGTCTTGCTGGGCGATGACGGAACTTGCTACTAGCGATATGGCAAGGATCGCCAGACTGCGCAACACGTAGGGGCCCAGGCGGGAGCGTTGCATCCTTGACTCCAATCACATCTGCTATTTTTTCTTCGCTGCCTTCACGTCGCTGATCGCCTGATTGAGGAGTCCCCAGTCGCTCGTCCCGACTGCCTCGTTTGTAACGTCCGCTTGGCAAAAATCGGAATGCAGCGAAATCTTGCCCTTGCCAGGCAAAGGAACTCTTCGATATTGTGTTCCATCGGACACCGACAAGACCGCCGTGAAGGCGATGCCGTTCGCCTCGGTGCAGTCCTTGCCGCACCGGAACACCGCAACGTCATACGACCGGCATGCAGGAATAGGGAACCACGCGACGGACTGGCCAACTGAGGCGAGGTCCTTCACAGGATAGTGGCGCATGCCGACTGGATTGGCGTCCTCCGTCGGCTTTATCGAGTATCCCCAGCAATTAGGGTTGTTTGGGGCCGGTCCGGTAACGGGCGTCGGAGTAACTGGATCAAGAACAAACGGCTTCAGGGGAGCCGTGGCGCAATCCACAGCCGCGAACTTGCCCGCGAGAGCGGCAAAACCAATCACGGCGTCGATGGCATCCTTTCGATTGTCCGTGACCTGCGTTCCTATTGCAGTGATGATGAGCTCATCCGCGTACGTCACATTGCTGATCGTTGTTGGCGTCAGCGAAAAAGCGGCCGAGCTGCTGTCAACGGCCAAGAAGCGCGGAAGTGTGGTCTTGCCACCTTCGGCGTAAGCCACGGGAGCAGTGGCGAAACTAACCTTATCCGTGGCACCGTTCTTATCCGGCACCGAGTCCACTTTGATCACCGTTCGCGGTACCACGAACGCGAAACCAACACCCTCACTGCCTTCCTCAGGTAGCGATGAGTAGGTGAGCTTCGATTGAACCGCACAACCGACAAGCGAGAACGTGATGAGACCCAGTACAGCATTGGTTAGATAGTTCATGTTTCTTCCCTAAGAGTGTGCAGGCCATCCCCGTGCGTAGTCGTTCGTCCTTCCCGAATCGCTCCGCTCCCAAGTACAAGGTTGACGGAGGCTTCGCGAATGGGGCTCCGAAGATCCACTGCCTTATAGCGAGATCCAGTGCCTATCCGCAGCTCCTCGTCTTGCTGTCATCATAGTTCCGCGGACCCCGGGTGAATCATCACCCTTTTGGGTGGGTGTAATTGGTAGGGTGGCCAAAGGATTCTGGTTTCGCGAGTTCGCGAGCGTGTCTTGTGGTTCCATAAGTCTAAACGCATGGCCGCTTTGGCAGTCGGTAAGCGACAGGACGCTGGAGCTGGCTCGTTGCCTGGGTGCCAAATTTGGTTCTCCTTCAGGGGAAAGGAGACCAGTATGAAACCCTGCCACCGGCAGTACGCCACCAGCCCTCGAACAGGGGAAAGCTCCTAGGGCAAAAGGTGGGGCGCCAGATCGCTACTGTAGGAGCCATCTTCCCAGAAATGCATGGATCGAAAAGCCAGCTCAGGTCATCGGAGCCACCTGCGCGGGCGCCAGCGCCGCTCGTTATCATCATCGCTTCGACGTTGTCCTAGTACGCCGAAACGCGGACGACCGCCAGGAGGCACCGACGGAGTTCACGTCTCCAAGCGGATCGGGTCGTGAAAGATTTCTATGGTGCACGTCCTGTTCGCGATCCCCGTACAACATCGTGACGTTGATTCGACGGTCTTCGTAGTCGGGTCGAAAGCGCACGGCATCTGTGCCGTGGAAAAGGTCCGAATTAAAGATGATTGCTCGGTTTTGCCGGTACGGGATTCTGATGCTGCGCGACTGCTGCCGTCTGAGGAATGGCTTAATGACGTCATGGCGCCCGTTGTAAGTGTCGAAGTCCCACCACTGAGGTGCATCTACGTCGTAGATGAGCAAGCCACCCGACGTCGGATCCAAATTGGCGTCATCTGGCGTAATCCAGAAATTCACGTTGACTGCCGCAAAATCGGCATGCGTCGACGCGTCTGCGGGAAGCATGGCGTCGTACTTGAATCCCCATAGCTGGCGAAGGGGAAAGCGATCGCCGATGACCCTCGGAAGAGTGTCGCGGAGCTCCTCAGCGATCTGCAGCAATAAGGGGCAGTTAAAGCCATCCTGAAAAAATGCGCCAAGTCGCCCATATGCGTAGCGATTCCCGGACCACACCGTCGACTCGAGGCAAAATGCGCGGACGCCGTTCAGAGCTTCGGGCGTTAGAAAGTCGTCGATGATCACGATTCCCGGAGGCCGGTCGAGATATCGAGTTTCAATTTCGGCAGGATTCCAGGTCTCGGAAAGCGCCCGCCGAATGCGGGGCGTGTCGCGGACGTGGATCAGTCGGTTGTATGCGTAACCGATGGATTCGAACAGTTCTCCCTTAAGAGCCGTCCGTGAATCGAGCCCCTCCGGTTCCAACCGATTGAGCGCTTGCAGAAAAGACTCTATGACGCGATCCCCTTCGTCGCCCAATAGCCCGCGCGCGCGAAGGTATCGCAATTGTTCGACGTCGTGCCGCAGCTTCGGCACGGTCACGGGCAGAGACGGTGTTTCCGCAGGCGCATACCCCCTGGGCATCCCGGCGACACCCATAGATGTCCGAATGTCCCCTCCCCACCGCAACTCTGCGATGATTCGCGCAAGCTCCCCCGCCATGGTGAGATCCCGACTCCCCATCGCCCGTGAGACGAGCCCTTGCATCCACTCAACGCCACCGACTTCGGACCGCACCGCGCGGAATAGCGCGTAGCTCTCTTTGCTTCTCCCCGCGCGCACGAGCAGCGCCGCTAGATTCCGACGCGCCAATGCGAGAGTCGGGTTCTTTTCAAGCGCCTTCGAGTAGAAGGCAACCGCCTGGTCTACCGCTCCTCTGATCTCGCAGACCCATCCGAGGTTGTTGTGGGCCATCGCATGATCGGGCGACACCGCGATCGCGCGTAGAAAGTAGGCCTCCGCTTCTGCGTATCGCCTTTGCCCGGCGAGGTCGTGCCCAGCATCGACGAGCAATCTGGCCTCGTCACCATCCGAGCCCGCGAACCCACCGCTCGCTGGTTCTGTGCGATCCGCGAGCATCGAGGTCTCCACTCCCTTCTCCCTTATCCCCGTTGGCTCTCATATTCGAGCGCCCCCAACTCCATGAGGCGGGCAGCGTACTTCGCGAGCGCGTCAAGCGTAACCATAACGTAGGACGGCGCGAAATCATTGAATCCGCCTTCAGTTACTCGATTATCGGTCGCATGATCCGTTCCTGTGAAAGGACTGCGCGTAAATCCTGTACCAGTGAGCGTTATCGCCGTTCCGGTGCCAGTTCCTGTCCCGGTACCCGTACTCGTGCCCGTGATGTAAGTCGACCACGTAATCGCCGTCAGCGTGCCGTCGGTGCCGGTGCCGGTCCCCGTCCCGGTGCCCGTCGCGTCTGTCCCCGTTCCAGTTCCGGTGCCCGTATTCGTGCCCGTTCCAGTGCCAGTGCCGGTTCCCGTATCGGTCCCGGTGCCCGTTCCGGTCCCGGTGCCTGTCGCAGTGTCGGTTCCGGTTCCAGTGCCAGTATCGGTTCCGGTGCCGGTTCCAGTGTCGCCGGTGCCGGTTCCAGTATTTGTTCCGTCCATGCCCGTACCACCTATGGGCCCCAGATTGCGCGCTGCGCCGACGGTCAACAGAAAATGTAAGAGATCTTCGTGAAATATGACCATTGGCTGGCGGTCGGCTGCACTCCGAATCAACGCCACTACGACGTGAGCACCCCCTCTCTGCGCCACGGCGCAAGAGAAGTCGTTAATGAATTGCCGTCCCGATGGGACCTTCGCGTGATGTGCGAGAGCGTACTCGTGGAGCCAGACCAACAGCAGTCGGTTCGACATGACGGCGTAGACCAGCTGGTTGCAAACCGACGCCTGCTCCGGTGGCAGACGTTCTCCATGGATGTATTCAGCGAGCACTTGCGAGGGGTCCGTCACGAACTGCTCTCGCAGAAGAAAATCGTTCGCCATCGATCGAAATAGCGCATCGACGCGACGCACAGTCGCGACGCGCTGCATGATTCGCGATTCTGTATTAGTCATCTGACTCTCCCCGGTGGTTGTCTAGCGCTTCGTGCCATGCACAGCGATGCAGACGCCGGTCAGCGCGAAAGAACGATCGCCACGGCTGTCTTCCCGCCTATGCGCTTAGCCCTTGCTTCAATTCCTTTCCCCTTGCAATTTCCAAAGTGACGCGATGTCTGTCTGCAAAGACCCAGCGAACTGATCCAACCGCTGGAGCTCAGTGCGAGTCATTGGCTTCACGACGTAATCTCGAAGCGGGTCCCAAAGCGGGTCGACAAATAGGTTGACTCGAAGAAACCGCATAACCCGGCATCGCAAAGTCTTTATGCGTACCGACTGAGCTGTGTCAGGCTGATAGTTCAATGTGAGCGACTGCGAAACACCTTCCACGGTGACAACTACGGTGACAATCACAGGTGTCGAATCGGCCCCTAGCTGCACCTTTAGAAGCCATTCAGTCGTCGGCCCGACAATCGCTGCGCCATTGACCGACCAGGAGTATCCGATTGTGTCTCCGACGGGCACGTTATTGACCTGCGCCCAGAAATGCACTTCGCCTCCGGGTGCGGTAGCCGCTATGCCGCATTCGTTGACAATGACGTTGATGCGTGCATCGATAGCAAATTGATCACGCCCATCCGCGGTCAGAGTGATATTGTCGGCCGAGATGCCAACCCCTGAGCCCAAAACGCTTGCCGATATGTCTAGAGAGTTAACATTTCCAATGGTCCCCAAATCAACGCCAATGCTCCGGCCTGCGCCGCCGCAGTCTTGACCTTGGCCACGGGGATTCCGAGCGTGGAGCGCGGTAGAAAGCGATCCGTTCACCTGGTCGATATGAACATCTACGCCGGACGTAGAGAAGTCGCGATCAATTGACTGATTGACACTCCACTTGACGACGGCAGGATCGTCCATAACGTTACCGACCAACTGGCCAATGAACTCTACGTCGAAATCGAAGGGCTCCTTGATGCCTAGATCACTTACCGTGTTAAGTTTGAAGCGAAGTTGACCCGGAAATTTCCCAACACAAATGTTGGACTTGGTCCTGTGGCCAGGATTTACTTGGCTCGGCCCGTTAAGGTCAAACTCCATCGAGCCAATTACTAAGGTGTCTGAGTCCAGAAGGTTTGTGTAGGCACTCATGGCGCGACTCCTCGTGGATTCGCAGCGGATTGCAAGCCGACAATTTCTCTCGAAGGTAGGCTGTTCCGGACAGGGATTACGCGACCTTCCCGATGACCCCCTTACATGTCGTCCTCTCAGCTGTTTCGGTGCCTTAGATGACGGCCGTGAGACTGCGCATTCAATTGTCAGAGGAACAAAGGTTGACGAAGAATGCCGATCGAGTCATCGGCCAGTTGGATCGTCCTTTTGGGTTATCACCGATGGTCGGAGGGCTTGATCAGCCGAGTCCGATGCACTCGGAGAGAGCGACGCGTCGTGAGGCAAGGCGGGTGGCG
>CATPCN010000500.1 GCA_955652855.1 uncultured Chthoniobacterales bacterium
GCAGCGCGATGTCCCTACCTGCTCCAGCGATAGAAACTCGGCGGAGAATCGAGTTTGCTCCGACAGTTCACATAAGTCGCGAGCGCGAGCAGCGGGAAATTTTGGCGATACATGTCGTATTTCAAATAGAACACGCCCGGAAATCCGGTGCCGGTGATTTGCGGTTCGTCCCATGAGCCATCGGGCTTTTGCGAGCTAAGCAGAAAACGCAAACCGCGCTGCATGCTCGGCCGATCGAGATCGCCGCACGCGCAAATTCCCATTAACGCCCACGCTGTTTGCGATGCGGTGCTTTCGCCGATGCCTTTCCTCGCGGAGTTTTCGTAAGTCGCGCAAGTTTCGCCCCAACCGCCATCGCCATTTTGACAGCTCTCCAGCCAATCGCGTCCGCGCAAAATCCAGTCCTGCGTCATGTCCTGACCGATCGCGCGCAAACCGCGCAGCACCTGCCACGTTCCGTAAATATAATTCACGCCCCAGCGTCCGTACCACGAACCGTCGTCATCCTGCGTGTCGATCAAATATCTAATCGCATCGCGCACGCAGCGCGTTTGGGTTTCAAAACTGACATAGCCGAGCAGTTCGAGCGTGCGCGCGGTGAGATCGCTGCAAGTAGGATCGAGAATCGCGTTGTGATCGGCGAACGGCATATCCTCGAGCCATGGCGTCGTCACATTCTTGTCGAACGCCGCCCAACCACCATCGCCGCATTGAAAACTGAGCTGCCAGGCGAGCGAGCGCTTAAATAATTCGTCGAGCGATTGTCGATCTTTCGGTCGGACCAGCCGCAGCGCCATCAGCACCATGGCGGTGTCGTCCGTGTCCGGATAATAAACGTTGTTGTATTCGAAAGCCCACCCGCTCGCTTCCGGATGCGGGTTGTTCACGGTCCAGTCTCCGCGGATGCGAACTTCTTTTTTGACGAGCCAATCGGCCGCGCGTTGCAGGGCGGGATGGTCCGGCGAAAGACCGGACTCAGCGAGCGCGATCACATTGATCGCAGTGTCCCACACCGGCGAGAGACACGGTTGAATGCGGAAATCGTCCGGATCGTTGACGAAAAGGCCGGCGAAATTTTTGGCGGCTTTCTGATAGATCGCGTTGGTCTTCGAATAACCGAGCGCGCGCAATGCGATCATACAGTTGAGCATCGCCGGAAAAACGGTGGCGAGACCATCGCTGCCGTCGCCGATTCGTTCGATCATCCAGCGCTCCGCTTCTTCGAGGGCGCGCCGCCGCAGCGGGCGGAACCGAAGCGGATGCAGGAATTTCAAAACGTCATCTACGCGCAGGAAAAAATTGCGCCAGGTAAAGAGACGCTCGTCACGCGTCAATCGGAAATCTTTATGCTCAGTCCCGAGCGGATAAAGTTCGTGCAGTTGTTTGTCTCCTGGCAGCGCGCGCGTTGGTTTAAAATGATTGATGATGGCGAGCGGGATGAGCATTGCCCGGCTCCATGACGACATTTTATAAATGTGAAACGGCGCCCAGCTTGGCAAAAGCACCATCTCGACAGGAATCGTCGGCAAATATATCCACGGAAACTGTCCGAGCAGCGCGAGATAAAGCTTGCTGAAGGTATTCATGCCGGGAATGCCACCCAGGCGCATGATGGTGGCGCGCGCTTCCTGCATGAAGGGTGACTCGGGCGAGCAATCGGCGAGTTTAAGCGCGAAATACGCTTTGACCGACGCGTTGATCTCACTCGGTCCGCCGTAATAAATGTTCCAGCCGCCGTCCGGAAGCTGGCGCTTCAAAATGTGGCGCACGCAGCGTTGTTGCAGCTCGTGATCGACTTCGCCGAACCAATGCATGAAGAGCACGAAGTCCGAGCAAAGCGTGCTATCAACGAGCAGTTCGCCGCACCAATGACCGTCCGCGTGTTGTTGTCGAAGTAAGTTTTCCTGCGCAAGCGAGATAGCCTGGGCAATCTCCGCATCGGAGGAGAAATATGCGGCGCCCGGCCCCGGAACCGCGCTCGGCAAAGGAATAACGTTCGCGCGCGAAATAGGCATTAAAACTACGACGCCTGAGCCGCCAGCTCTGGCTTTTTACCGGTAAGATGCCCATTGCCGGAAGACACGCCGTTAAAAGCTACCAGCTCGTTGCCGCGTCCAGTCGGTTTCGGTTTGGGACCGAAATTAAACCGGATGTTTTTCCAAGTGTCGCCACGTTGCGCCTGCAATCCGAGGCTCGCTGTCGGCTCATAACCGCAATGCACCATACAATTTTCGCAGCGCACATCTCTCGCCACCCCATCGACAACGCCGTACTTTTCCCACTGCACTTTCTCGAGCATCTCCGCGTAGCTCGAATAATGCGCGTCGGTCATGAGATAACAGGGACCTTTCCAGCCGCGAATGTTCCGCGTCGGAATAGCCCAGGCCGAGCAGCTCAACTCGCGCTTGCCGGCGAGGAATTCGAAATAAATCGGGGTGCCAAAAAGCGTGTAGCGATTCATCCACTTCTCGATCTTTTGAAACTTCTCGATTGTCATCTTGCGCGTGAGGAAAAAATTTTCCGGCTGCAAATTCAGCCGCTTGATCATGTCCTTCTTCGCCGCGTCGTACTCGTACCCCGGAGAAATGGTGTGACCATCTACCCCGAGATCGGAAAGCAAATCAAACATCTGCTCGACCTCATTCATGTCCGTCTCTTTATAAATCGTCGTGTTGGTCGCGACTTGGTAGCCGAGGAGTTTCGCCATTTTTATCGCGAGGACGCATTCCTTAAAAACGCCTTCGCGCTCCACGATCAGGTCGTGCGTTCGCTCCAGACCATCGAGGTGCACGTTCCAATACATCCAGCGGCTCGGTCCGATCGTCGTTTTGGCCGGATCTTTCGGGCCGCTACGCACAGCAGCCGCGTCTTTTTCGTTGATCAATCCAGCGCCAAGAAGTTCGCCGACTTTTTCTTCGACAAACGCCGATCGGATCGACAATTGTGCGGCGAGCCATTCGCGCATTTTTTTGCGCATGAACATCGCGTTCGTGCAGATGTAAACGATCCGCTTCTGCTCGAGCACGCCGTTCACCAGCGCTTCGATGTGTGGATAGATTAGCGGTTCTCCGCCGCAGATGGAGATCATCGGCGCGTTGCACTCCACGGCTGCCCCGAGGCAATCCTCCAGCGTCATCATGTCCTTGAGCGAGGTGGAATATTCGCGGATTCGGCCACAGCCCGTGCAAGTTAAGTTGCACGTATGCAACGGCTCGAGCTGCAACACGGTGGCAAACTTCTCCGTGCGCCGGAGTTTTTGTACGATAATGTACGCCGCGATTTTGGTCGTCAGCGCTAGGGGAAATCTCATAAGAGCGAGGATAGTACTAAGGGTCGACAGTGTGTCAACCAACCCATACTGTCAGAAAATAGAACCTCCCCCGGTATAATGCGAGCAAATACTCCGCAACGTCGCCACAGGTCTAGCGGTTGAATACTTTAAACAACCCACTGCATCATTAACGAACCAAAGTAAGATATGAAACAATTATTGGCAGTCATCTTTACAGCAAGTCTCATCGGTTGTGCGGAATCGCCCAACAATGTGACGGTCGCAAATACTCACTACCCTTATGATCGGTATTCGACCACCACCGAGGTGTGGGGAGCGACCAATACGGCGTATGCGAGCTGGACCACGGAGCGGCTGCAAAAACGGCGGCTCGATCTCTATGCGACCGTTCCGCAAACTCAGACGGGTCGCGGCTTCCCAGAGCAAGGCGTGCCAGAGTATATCGTCCGCGGAATGCCACTCCCCCAGCAGGATGAGATCAAGGCGATCGAGGCCGTGCTGAACAAGCGCTACAAGGCGGGCGACAAAACCGCGGAACTGAAAGAGGCCTGGCCGAGAAATCGGCGTCATTTTTAGGGTCGACATCGAGAAATGTTAGCCGCGGGCAAGACAGTTGCCGTCATCGGTGCGTCGCCCAAACCGGATCGCTACGCCTATCGCGCGCTGCAATTGCTCGCCGAGCACGGGCACCGCGCGATCCCGATTAATCCGGCGTTCGACGAGATTCTTGGCCAGAAGTGCATCGAAGTTGTGGAAGATTGCACGCTCGTCATGCTCGAAAGCGGCGCGTTCTGAAAATTTCCGCCCTGAAAATTCTGTAGGGGAAGCTGTTAGCTTCCCTAGTGCGTTTGCCAGCCGCGCCGAATCAAACTGACGGCGATGGCGGCGAGAAGCAGCGCGATCAATTTCGAAACGCCTCGCAATCCCTGCTTCCCCATCCAGCGCGTAAAACGATCGGCATTGCAAAGCGCAATGGCCACAAGTCCAAGATTAACGAGTAGCGATGCCACCGTGAAGACGAGCCCTACGCTGTCGATCAAAATGAGCAGCGCCGTAAGCAGAGCGGGTCCGGCAATAAGCGGCATTCCGAGCGGGACAACACCGAACTCTTCGCCGCCTCCGCGGTCCTGCGCGCCAAATCCGACCAGTTCGCGCACGGCCAGCACGAGCAAAATGAGGCCGCCCGCCACTTGAAAATCGGCCACCGTGATTCCCAGCGCGGTGAAAATCGCTTTCCCAAGAAAAATAAATCCCGCGGCAACGCAAAGCGCCGTCAGGATTCCGAGGAATGCTTGTCGTTTGCGTTGTTCCAGGGAGGCGCTCGTGCCGAGCCCCATGAAAATCGCGACCAGCCCTACGGGATCGATCGCCACGAATAGCGGAATAAACGCGAGCAGAAATTTTTCGACGAAGTGCGTCATTGGGCAGCGGCGTGGAATTGCCTTTACCGCTCTGCGCTTCTACACAATGTTCGAACCTTCATCAACTCGCCTATGAAACTTCCTGTGCTTCTCGTAGTCTTCTCCTTGCTCGCAACGTCTCTTCGCTCCGAAGAGCTCAAATCTGCCGATGATTTTAAGGCGGCGGCCGACAAGGCAAAAGCGGTTCTCACTATTCCTGATTGGGATGCGACTCCGGACGCGGTCGATGCGTCGATGAAAGACGCTATCGCAAAAGCCAACGCGGTGCTCGATCAAATCGGCGCGCAGGACCTCGGCAAAGTCACTTTCAAGAGCACGATCGTCGCGCTCGACGATCTCGCTTATCAAGCCGGCATCGCTGCGAACAAGGCGACCATCATAAAACAAACGAACATCAATCCGGCCATGCGCACCGCTGCGGAAAATGCGGTGAAAGCTTTCGAAGATTGGGCCGTCGGCATTGATTATCGGGAGGACGTTTACAAAGCGATCAAAGCTTTCGAGCAAAACCATCCGAAGCTAAGCGGCGAAGACGAAAAGCTTTTCAAGGAAACGTTGCGCGATTATCGCCGCGCCGGTCTCGATCTTCCGCCGGAGAAACGAAAGGAGGTTGAGCAGATGCGCAAAGACCTGGCCAAGCTCTCCAC
>CATPCN010000501.1 GCA_955652855.1 uncultured Chthoniobacterales bacterium
ATGCCGAGCTGGGTGTCATCCGCAAAGCGTTCACCAGCGCGCGCTCGGGCGCGGGCCGGATGATCGAAGTCGTGGGCGACTCCGGAATCGGCAAGACCCGCTTGCTCGAGGCGCTGCGCGACGCGGCGACCGGGCTCAACAAGCAGCACGCCACCTGCGAAGCCTATACCGCCTCCAAGCCGTATGCCGTGTGGAGCGAGCTGCTGCGCGAATACATGAATTTCGGGCGTGATGATCCCGAGGTGGTCATCGCCGAGCGTCTGCGTGAAGAGGTCGCCAAGCTCGATCCCGATCTGGCGCCCTGGTTTCCGTTGATCGCAATCGCCTTTGGACTCGAAGTCGCGCCCACGCCGGAAGTCGAGCTCCTCGCGGAGACGAACCGGCGTACCAAAGCGCACGAATCGGTCGCGCGCTTCATGGCGGCAATGATGCCCAAGCCGCAGTTGATCGAGATCGAGAACGCGCACCACATGGACGAGGCTTCCGCCGAGCTGCTGTCGTACCTGATCGGCGAGATCGGAACCCACCCGTGGCTCTTCGCGCTCGCGCGCCAGGGCTCCAAGGGATTCGTGGCGCCGCAGGCGGAGACCGTGGTTCGCATCGAGCTCAAGCCGCTCGCTCCGCCGGATGCGCTGCGGCTCGCCCAGTTGGCGACCCAGCAGACTCCGCTGGCCGCGCATGTGCTCGAGGTCGTGGCCACGCGCTCCGGTGGAAACCCGCAGTTCCTGCGCGACTTGTTGCAGAAGGTGGTCGACTCGGGTGGTATCGCGGATCTGCCCGATTCCGCCGAAGCGGCGACGATGGCGCAGATCGACTCGCTTTCGCCCGAAGAACGTACCGTGGTTCGCCACGCCGCGGTCTTCGGGCTGACCTTCCATCCGCGGATGCTCGCGTGGTTTGCCGGGGAGGAAGGATTTTCCACGCCGACGCTGGCCGTGTGGGAACGGCTCGGCGATTTGTTCGATGAGGAGCCTGACGGATACCTGCGCTTTCGTCGAACGCTGCTGCGTGACGCGGCCTACGGGGGCTTGCCCTACAGGCTTCGACGGAGACTCCACGCTCTCGTCGCGGCGCACCTCGAAGAGGAGATGGATTTCCCCGAGGATATGGCGGGCATCCTTTCGCTTCACTACTTCGAGGCGGGCGAATACCAGCCAGCGCGGCGATATTCAGCGGCTGCGGCGAAACGCGCCGAGGGCGCGTATGCCTATATCGAAGCCGCCGGGCTGTATGCACGTGCACTGGAAGCCGGGCGCAAGCTTCCGGGCATCGCGAACAAGGAGCTTGCCGTCGCGCACCAGGCGCTCGGAGATGCCTGGTACAAGGCCAGCGAGTTCCGCAAAGCGTCCGATGCCTACGTATCGGCCCGTCCTTTGGTTGAAGGCGATACTCTGATGGACGCAAGCCTGATGCTCAAGCTCTCGCACTTGGAAGAAAAGCTCGGCAAATACGCGGAGGCGCTGCACTGGGCCGAGCAAGCCCGCAATATCCTTCAAGCATTGCCGGGTCCGGAAGCGGCGCGGCAGTCGGCGCGCTCGAGTGCGTGGTATGCCAGGGTGCTTCAGTACGAGGGCCGCACGGCCGACGCGCTCGACTGGGCCGAACGAACGGCAGTCGAGGCCGAAGCAGCCGACGATCCGGAGGCCGTCGGGGATGCGTACTTCGTGATGGGCTGGGCCTACGGCGAGCTCCACAAGGAGGGAGGACAACAGCTTTTGGAGCGCTCACTGGCGGCCTACCAGCGGGCGGGCAATCTCGCAAGCCAGGCCGCAGTCCTGCTGACTCTTGGCGTCGTGGACCAATGGGAGGGCCGCTGGGACGAGGCGCTGGCCTACTACGAGCGTGGCCGCGATGCGGCTGCGAAAATCGGCAGCGCGGCGAACGCGGCGCTGGCGCGCGTCAACGCCGCCGAGATCCTGACCGACCGCGGCGAGTGGGCCGAGGCCGAGGCCGTCCTGTTGGAAACGCTCCCCTTCTGGAAGGCGTCGCAGTATCGCTACTACCTGGCCGCGTGCCTTTCACTGCTCGGACGCGTGCTGCTCCGCACGAGCCGCCTCGAAGCGGCGCTCGGCCGTCTCGAAGAGGCCAGGGCGCACTTCCTGCATGTCGGAGCGGAGCAGGAAGTTCCGGGCGTCGACGCCCGCGTTGCGGAGTGTCGTCTCGCGATGGGGAATCCAGACGCCGCGATCGAGCTCGCAAACGGTATGCTCGGCCGCGCAAGCGAGTCGAATGGGGTGGCCAGAGTCGTGCCTCTGCTCGAGCGAATTCACGGTCACGCGCGGCTCCAGCAAGGCGACCTTTGGAGCGCGCGGGACGCACTGGAAGCGAGCCTCGCCGCGGCCAGGGAGCGCGGCAACCTCTTCGAGGCGGCGTTGACCATGCTCTCACTGATCGAGTTGGACCGCCGGGAAGGCGTCGAGGCGCCCCTCGAGATGGTGAACGAGAGCAGGTCGCTGCTTGCGAGCCTCAAGATCCGGGCGGTCCCGCCCGTGCCGCTCCAAGCGCAGTAGGTTCGGAAACGCGACGCGGCCCCGCGGGGCCGCGTCGGTTACTGCTGTCGAGGGTTGGCTATAAGATCCCCACCCAGCCGTCGCCGAGGTCGATGACCGTCGTGAAATACAGTAGCTGCGTGTTGCCGCTGGCGCCGATCGCGAACGCGTTCCATCCGTGCTCGGCAATGCACATGTTGGCCTGCCTTAGCACCGTATACGGAGGCGGGAAGCTCGTCGCGTCGTTCGGGATGATCGGCAGCGGTGTGCTCACGACCATGGCACCCGCCGCGTGCGACGTCAGCGCCGAGAATCCCTCGGTGGCGCCGCCGCGCGTCACGGTGTAAGTCAGCGTGTACGTCCCCGCGTAGCCCGCGGACGTGGCCGGCGACTGACTGGTGAGCACCGTCGCCGTCAACCGTTCGGTCTTGATCGGATTGACTTGGCTGGGGATCACGATCGGGAACGGCGTCGCCGGCACCGCCGGGGCGCCCGTAACGGGAACCGCCGCGACACCGATGATCGTGATCGACGTTGCGTTCACGTCGATCGCCGCGCTCAACGTCCCGTAAGGCGCCGGCAGCTTCCCGCTCAGGCAAGCAAGACCGGGGACGAAGATCGGGGCGCCGGATAGGGTCGTAAGCCACGCGACGCCAGGCCGCGGCGCGGTGGTCCAGCCCGTGAGCGGATTCGTGCTGTCGACGGGGCGAAGCCGCCAATTCAGCGTGTAAATAAACGCTGCGTTCGGCTGGATTCCGACGTCCCAGAACAAGTGCACCTGATCGTCGGTCAGTATGTTGTTCGTAAACGTGTAAGGGACCGGGACACACCCGAGCGACACACCATCTTTGTTGTACTTTCCGCGCGAGCCTGCCGCATATCCGGGCTGATCGGAAGCGAGATTCCCCGGATTGACGAAATTCGACGCGAACGAATCCCCGCAGTTGAGGATGCCCTCGTAGACGGTAAACGATTGCGAAATGGTCGACGGAAAGCCCGGCGTGCTCGCCGTTAGCTGGTAGGTGCCGAACGAGTTGATCTTCAGCGCCGCGAATGTCGCGGTTCCGGTGGCATCGGTCGTGGCGGTGCTTCCCGACAGACAGCCCGACGCTACGGTGCAACCCGGAACGGTGATGGTCACCAGCGCATTGGCGGGCCCCGCGCCGCACGCGGTCGTCAGCGCGACCGCGACCGGGATGACGTGCCCCACGGTGGTGTTCGTCGGCTGCGTGGTGAAAGCCGTTGCTTGCCCGACGACGACGTTCGTCGTCAGGCCGGAGGGGCTGTTCACCAACCGGAACTCGTCGCCGCCGAGCGAGTTACCGGTATAGGCCTGCGCGCTCCATAAGTTCGAGCAAGAGGCGGAAGCAGGGACGGCTGCCGTCACCTGCATGATCCAGGTGTTGCCCCCGGCTTTTATGGTCGGGATGTTGACGAAGGAAACCGACGCTCCGCCCGCCTCGACCGTCCCGTTCCCGCCTTGCACCGACCCGCCCGCTATTGCGATGGGGTTAGAGAGTGTCCATCCTGTCGGGGCTATGAGGCGGGTCGAGTTGATCGTCGAATTGCCCGTCGGGGTCTCGTTCTTGAACGTCACGGTGACTGTTGTTGATCCCACGCTGGCCGAGGCAGGTATGCCGCTAACGCTGAAGATCTTCTCGGGCGAGCTTGCAGCGCCGCTCGGCAGCGCGAACGCCATGATCATCATCGCCATCAAAAAGTACAGGATCTTGCGCATGCTGTTCATGGAGTGTCCCCCCCGGGAAAACGTCGCTAATCGACAGGATCGGCCTATGGCATGCCGACGAGATGATGACGAACAGTACGGTGCGCGGTGGCGCTAGTCAACAGGATAAATCCACATTGCTCAGACAATTCAGGTCTGCGTCCGAGTGTGAGCGGGGGAAAGGTGGACACTTCTTTCCGCTAAGAATGACGCGTCCACGAAGTCGCGCCAAGTCCAACGTCATATTCGCCCATGAAATCGCGTCGACTCGGACGACATATCTCTGGCCGAACGCATATCACATGCAGAATTTGCGGCGATCGCTTTCGCGCGGGTCGACTGCGTTGTAACGATTTGGCGGTAACATTCATTTTTGTCGCATACAGCGCGATAACGAAAATGGATCGCGACAAAGCCCAGCCGGCAATTCTTGGTGCCATTCCGCCGCTAGCCCGCGCGCTGTGGTTCGATCGTTCCCGAACGGTAGCCCGCGGACGCGCTGCGCGGGCTGCGCCATGCATTCGTACCCGATTGGGGCGTCGTGGGAATCGGGTAACCGCTGGTGCGCGCTTGGTGCCAACATTGCGGGGCTGCGCACGTTTCCCGCGCTCTCCGCCGTCGGCGTCGAGAATCCGAGCACGCAGCACGCACTGTGGGTCCGGCTCCATGGCGACGATCGCGGCCTGCTGTTCGATCGGGAGACGCAGGTCCGCGACATATTGGGTGACGCGTTTGCGATCGCAGACGCGGTCGATACTTTTCGTTATCGCGAAGGCCGCGATTTGAGCGGCTACGAAGACGGCACCGAAAATCCGAAAGGTGAAGCGACCGCGGAAGCCGCGCTCGTCGCGAGCGGCGAGGGGCTCGAGGGCTCGAGGGCTCGAGCTTCGTCGCGATGCAACGCTGGGTGCACGGTCTCGACCGCTTTCGCCGGTTCAATCCCGCGGAGCGCGACGCGATGATGGGTCGCAATCTGGAGTCGAACGACGAATTGGACGATGCGCCGGCGTCGGCGCATGTCAAACGCAGCGCGCAGGAGAGCTTCGATCCGAACGCCTTCATGTGGCGTCGATCGATGCCCTTCGTGACAACCGGCGGACAAGGCCTCGAGTTCGTCGCTTATGTCGAATCGCTCGACCGCTTCGAGCGCATGCTGCGCCGGATGGCCGGTCTCGACGATGGCATCATCGACGGACTATTCACGTTTTCGCGGCCCGTGACCGGCGGATATTACTGGTGCCCGCCGATCGCCGGCGGGCGTCTCGACCTGCGCTGCCTCAAGCTGTGGCGAGGTGATACGCTGTCAGTCCCTTCATCAATCATCCGCAGAGGAATCGATGAACGCTGCAGCCTCCGCGCCGCCCGGCGGCGCGCGCACGACGCCGCCGTTTCGCGCCGACCACGTCGGCAGTTTTCTGCGCCCGAAATTCCTGCTCGATGCGCGCGAACAGCACCGGACCGGCGTGATCACGCCGGACGCGCTTCGCGCGGTCGAGGATGAGGCGATCCGCGGCATCGTCAAGTTCCAGGAAGACCTCGGCTTGCACGGCATCACCGACGGCGAATACCGACGCACGTATTTTCACATCGACTTCCTGACGCAGCTCGACGGCGTCGAGACGCATGGCGGCATCCACGTCAAGTTCCATAGCGCCAAGGGTGAGGTGGATTTCGAGCCGCCGGTGATGCAGGTGACCGGCAAGGTGCGCCATTCGAAGCCGATTCAGCGCGCCGATTTCGAATTCCTGAAGTCGGTCACCACGCAACGACCCAAGGTGACGATTCCGTCGCCGACGATGCTGCACTTCCGTGGCGGTCGCAACGCCATCAGCCGCGACGCGTACCCGGACCTGGATGCGTTCTACGCCGACGTCGCGGCGGGCTACGCCGACGAGCTCGAGAGTCTCGGCGCCGCCGGATGCACGTATGTTCAACTCGACGACACCAACCTTGCGTATCTGTGCGACGACAAGATGCGCGAGGGCGCGAAGGCCCGCGGCGACGATCCGAACGCGTTGCCGCGGCGCTACGCCCGGCTCATCAACGCGGCGATCGCCGACCGTCCGCCGGGGATGACCGTATGCGTTCACTTGTGTCGCGGCAACTTCAAGAGCGCGTGGGCGGCAGAAGGCGGCTACGAACCAGTGGCCGAAGTGCTGTTCAACGAGCTCGCGGTCGATGGCTATTTCCTCGAATACGACGACACTCGATCCGGCGATTTCGCGCCGCTCCGGTATGTGCCCAAAGGTAAAATCGTGGTGCTGGGGCTCGTCAGCACCAAGGTTGGTCGGCTCGAATCCAAGGACGACCTCAAGCGGCGCATCGACGCGGCGGCGAAGTTCGCGCCACTCGAGCAGATGTGCATTTCGCCGCAATGCGGATTCTCGAGCACCGTGCACGGCAACGACATCGCCGTCGAGTCGCAAGCGGCGAAGCTGCGACTCTGCGTCGAGACGGCGCGCGACGTGTGGGGCGGCGTCTAGCCGTTTCACCGCTGACCGCCGGCACGGAGGTCCGCCATCCCGCTGCATCCTCTTTCCGCTGGGCGCTCCGGCGCCTTGGCCGAAGTCGGCGATCGCGCGCTCGAACGCGCCTCCGGGGCGGAGGCGAGCGAAGGCAATTGGGTGCGGCTCTTGCTCGACGCGCAGGAAAATTTTCCCGCATGGTTGGAGGCGATTCGCGGCGCTGAGCGCACGATCTTCTTCGAGATGTACATTTTCGCCGACGATGCGATCGGCCGCGAGTTCGCCGAAGCGCTGGCGGCCAAGGCGCGCGCCGGCGTACGTGTCTGCGTGGTCTACGACTGGCTCGGCTCGTCGCG
>CATPCN010000502.1 GCA_955652855.1 uncultured Chthoniobacterales bacterium
CTCTTGGAGCAGAGGTAAGCACAATGAACGATACGATCGAGAAGACAGTCCGCGAAATCGCCATCGAGAACCCCGCCAGCGTCAGAGTTTTTGAAACGTTTGGCATTGACTACTGTTGCGGCGGCAATAGAAGTTTAGATGATGCCTGCACCAGCGCCAACGTGCCGTTCGACAAGGTTCTTGAGCTACTGGCGAAAGCGCGCGAACTTCACCCGCCGGATGGCTCCCAGGCCTGGAACGAATCCAAGCTTTCTGTTCTGGCGGATCATATTGTGGAGACGCACCACGGCTATGTGCGGCGCGAGACTCCGCGCATTGTCGCTCTGCTGGCAAAAGTGATTGGCAAGCACGGACCCGCCCGCCCGGAAATAAAACAGATCGAGGAACTGTTCACCGCAGTCAGCCAGGAATTATCCACGCACATGCTGAAAGAAGAACAGGTACTCTTTCCATACATCGCCAAAATGGAATTGGCCGTACTGAATGGACAATCCCTGCCCCCGGCATTCTTCGGCTCAGTAGCGAAGCCCATCGCGAATATGCTTGCGGACCATGATGACGCAGGCGCTCTCCTTTCGCGCATGCGCGAACTGTCGAATGGCTACGAGCCCCCGGCGAATTCATGCCCTACATTTCGAGCGCTCTATCAAGGGCTGCACGAGTTTGAACGCGATCTCCACCAGCATGTTCATCTGGAGAACAACATCTTGTTTAGTCGCGCGGTGGAAATGGAGAGGACTGCGGTTGGAGTCCCCTGTGCGGTTTGCTAAGTTAGCGTCAGGCCCGGTTGTAGCATTCAGTAGAAGCAGCCTTCCCACAAGTGAATTGCGGAAAAGATCAAAGAAACGGCGTTGTGGGAGTTTGAATCACAGAAACCCGAAGTGCCCAAGGCCACACCGGACCGGACCAGGTCGAGAGCAGGGTCCCAAGGAGTAGCTACCGATAATGTTGGATAACGCTCCGTTGAGCTTGGGGCTAATGGCGTGACGCGCTCGCCCGAGGCCCTATCGCTTGCGCCGCGCGAGAAAACCCTTCATCATGCGGCTCGGCTCATCCGTTTCCCAGGCGCTGGAGAAGGCGTCGATTCCGGCGCGGACCGCCTCGCTGAGCGGTAACTCCTCCCAGCGCCGGATCAAGGCTTTCTGTAGACGAACCGCATGAGGCCCTGCATGTAAAAGAGACGCACTCCAGTTTTGCACGGCCCGATCGAGGTCACACGCGGGGACAACCATTTCGACGAGTCCCCAGGCGGCCGCCTCGGCGGCGGTGATTGTTTCTCCAAGCAGCAGCATGCGTCGCGTCCGGCCCCAGCCGATCAATGTGGGCAAAAGAGCTGCTTCCACCACCGAAGGAATTCCCAGCTTCACCTCGGGCATACCGAAAACTGCCGTTTCCGCGGCAACTCTCAAATCGCAAGCGGCAGCCAGTTCCAAGCCAGCCCCCAGCGTATAACCCATCATTCGCGCGATAACCGGAAACGGCGCAGCCCTCAGAGCATCGCAGCATCGGTGGACACGGCTGATGAACGCGCGCGCTGAGATCGCGTCGAGCTGAACCATCTCGTCGACGTCCGCGCCTCCGATGAATGCGCGCTCGCCCGCCCCGCTAAGCACGGCCGCGCAGAGTGTTTCATCACTGGCCAATCCTTCGACGGCGAGGGCGAATTCCTCCATGAGCGCGCTGTTTAGCGTATTCAGTTTGCGCTCATTGTGGATCGTGACGAAGGCGATCCCAGCCTCCCGGTCGACACGCACCTCAATCGACGCGAGTAGCAAGGGTCACCAGGGAACCGAATGGAAGTTTCATATCAGCGTCTCATCGTACGACGCGAGAGGGGTGGGATCTTTCATAAGCTACTACGTACTCGCCCGGGCGATTCGGTTCACGAGGTGATTCGCCAAGAAAGAAACATCCGGATGCGCCATGGTGCGTTCCCTAAGACTATCACTACCCACCTAACCCAAAACCTTTCATCGACGTAAACGGGTATTCATCCACCGCGTCATTCTTAGGAGTTCCGTCGATTGGATTTCCGGCTGCGTCGAACCTGGGAACCTCTTCGCCCTTCTTGCGAATCAAAACCATCCACGCAACCAGACAGCAGAGAAGAATGGAGAACAAGAACAGGTTCGTCAGGACTCTGTCCGCTCCAAAGTTGATCAGGAAGTAGCCGCCCGCTATCGCCGAAAGGTAGACCGTCAGAATGCGGCAATGGCGCACAACATTGGGGCGGATCGGATCAGTGATCCACAAGAAAACCCAAGAGACACACATCAAGGCAACGGCAAGCACGCCCGTCACGATTCGCTTCACCAAAAACATCCACGGGATCAGACCACGTGAATCAACCAGCAGCAAGAAGAACGACACCGCAATGCCGATCATGACCGCCCATTTCAAAACCAGCACACCCACGTTATCGAGCCTCTTGTAGGTGGACGTAATCAGTTCATAGGATTCAAAAGCAACCAGAGTCTCAAGGCCCAGCATCACAGGTTCCGTCATCTTCCAAAGCGTCCAGAACGCCGTGCCGGTGAAATGTTGTGAACCCGTCGTAAGCAAAATTGCGAAGTCTCGAACGGCTGAAAAGGCCATCCAAAGAGCGAACCATTTATAGCGGCGAATCAGACGAAGCTGGGCGAGCCGCCCGAACACCAGAAACTCTCCGGCAGCGTTTAAATATGACAGAAGGACCAGTGCATGGACCATCGTTCGAACCGGAATGGACAGCGCCCACCCCGGTCCGTAACATTGTACCGCTTACTTCGTACCGCTTTATCTCTGACAGCTTGGGTCTGGCCCAGGGCACATCGGGCATGGAAGCTCGGCGGGCACAACCTGGACCAGCAGGCCCAGAGCCAAAACGATCAGCGTAACGAGTCTCGTAAACATGGTTGGTACTTCTCCTTTGTGGGGTTGCCACAAGCCCAGCGTAACGCCTTGTTTTTTGGCTCGCTACGTGTGCTAGAATTAACCCCGAATATGCTGGATGAAGAAGGGCCTATTCCACAGCGGCACTTGGAGGAATTAGAAGAATTCCAGGCGTGTTTCCGTTATCTTTTGGGGTATCTATATCACCAGTTGCTAGAAGGGCGACACATTCAACCCGGCAAGCGCACGGTAAACATTCCGGCGTTGATGTTGCAGTTTCACCCGGTCATTATTACCAATGAATACGAAGTTCGGGTAGCAGCGGAACCCTTTCCAAAAATCACAAGCGACGGTTTTGCCGCCATGCAAGAACTTCTTTCTGACGATGAAGTAGTGGAACTGCATCGACAGGGTTTTCATTACGCCGCGAGAGCAAGACGCCTCGCCAACCGCATCACGTATCGGATGTTAATGAAGCTTTACGTCGCCCACACATCTCAGCTTTAC
>CATPCN010000503.1 GCA_955652855.1 uncultured Chthoniobacterales bacterium
ATGATCGAGGAAAAGACTGGCGAACTTTTAACGGCCAGGAAGATCCAGTTTGCACCGAATTTACAGTCGCTTTTTCGTTACTTGATCGACAATGAGTTTATCCAGGAGATCACGCACTATAATCCGAATTATCTAAAGATTTATCCGCCGGACGCATTGGCGAAATTGCAGGCAGGCGACCTGGCTTGGGAGGCAATGGTGCCGCCGGAGGTGGCGCAAATTATTAAGGAACGCGGATTCTTTCATTATCGGGCTCCGGTTGCGGCCTGAATGATCATTTTCCCGCTGCGCGCTGGGGCCTGAAAGGACGATATCGGCGCCAGAAAAAGCCGCGTGCGGGCACGCTTCCCGCTACATGAGATTGCAGCATCATGGCGCGACGCGGAAATTCTGTTATTGGGATCGATCTTGGCAAGCGTGTCTTCAAAGGAGTTCTGCTCCAGCGAAGAGGCGACGAACGGCTTGTCCTGACGAACTATGCTTCGCGCGAACTGTCGGAAGAAATCACATCGGCCAATGAGTTGGCGAACGAGCTTAAGCTTTTACTGCGAGATGTGGGCGGCCACGCGAAAGTATGCGCCATCAGCGTTTCCGATCCTGGTTCTCTCTTGCGCATCATCGAGCAGCCGGACACGCCGATCGATTTGCTCCGAAACGCGCTTCGCCTGAACGGTCTCGCCGTCCTCAATCAGGAATGCAAAGATTTCGTACTCGATTGTGCGCCGGCGTCTTCACAAAAGCCAAACGCTGACGAAGCGGCCGACGGTGAAACTGGACGAAATTTCGGGACGACCGCCGCGCAAAGCGGCGTGATGGTGAAGACGAAATATCTCGTCGGCGGAATGTTGCGGACAGAAGTCAAACGAATCGCTGAGGCGATCATTAAGACGCGAGTCCCGGCCGAAATGCTTCAACTGGCGCCAGTTTTTTCCTTTAACGCGTTTGAAATGGCTTACCCTGAAATTTTTGCGAACGACGCGTTTCTTCTTCTCGATATTGGTTACACACACAGCACCGTTCTCATTGGAAGTAAGAAAGAGCTGGTCCTTGTTCGAAGCGTTGATTATGGCGCGCGAGAGCTTACGCAAGCTCTCACAGCGGATGGCGCGCTCGATGAAGATGCGGCGCGGGTCATGATTGAAGAAGGCGACGCCGGAATGGCAGAGATTTGCCGCGGCTCTCTTACACGTTTGGCCAAGGAAGTCAGCAATTCGATTGGGTTTTTCGAAGGACAACGTGAGGAAGGAATCCACCGGATTTTTGTTTCAGGTGGCTTGGCGCGCGCCGAAACGATTTTGCAAACCCTCAGCGACGAACTCGGTCTGCCCTGTGAAATTTGGGACCCGCTCGAAACTTGCGAGGTGGCTTTGCCTGCGGCAAAACGTCAATCGCTGCCGCGCGAGTTCGTCTCGCTCAATGTCGCCTGCGGCGCGGCTTTCGAATATCTGCGGAACTAAGCGCCATGGCTATTCATCTCAACCTCCTTCACGAGGAGATCCAGGAACAGCGTCAACGTCAGCGAGACCCGCTCAAGATCGGCATGATAATTCTGGGCGGCTTCGGCGCGCTCTTGTTCCTCTACTATCTTTGGAACGCCTATCAAACGCTCGAAATCAAAAGCCATCTCAGCGCTGTGCAACGCGATTGGGCGAAGGAAGGGCCGAAGGTCACCGCGGCGCAAAAGCGTTCCGAGGAACTCACCAGCACTATCAATACGACAAAAGCTCTCGACGGAATGATCGAGGGCCGCTTTTACTGGGCGCCGCTTCTGGAGAAAATATCGCGCTGCGTCGCGCCCAACACGCAGCTCACCGGCCTCGATGGGACCGTGCTCGACGAGAATAAAGGCATTGGGTTAACGATCGAAGGCGTCGCGGCCGGACGCGAACCGCGCGCCGCGGCGGAAGATTTGCGGCAACTTCTTCTGGAGCAGCTCGCCGCCTCCTACCGCGATGTAAAAGTGGAATTTAAGACGCTCGAAGATCTCGACACGCTGGCAAACGTCGGCGGCTCGAATATGCCGATGGCGCGCTACACCCTTACCATTTCTTTTAATCCGAGTGCGCCCAGCGGCTCGTCTTCACCTGCTCCAGCGCGGTCTGTAAAAAAATGACGCTTCCAAAGCTTACCAAAGATCAGATCCAGAAAATAGTGCTTAGCACGATCGGCTTCGTGGCTTTGCTCTACGTTTATTTCAACTTCTTTCTCGGGCCACTCAACAAAAGTCGCGCGACAATGACCGCTACGAATTACGATATCTAAGACAAACATGGGTCATCGAAAAGCGAAATGACCAAGGCCGCGAAACTCGAGCAACAAGCCGGCAGCGCCACCGGTCGCTTTGCGGCGCTGAAATCGCTCAGTCCGGAAGGAGCGCCCATCGCGTGGTTCCCTCCGCGCATGAAGTCACTCTTTGCAAATCAGCAAATCGAAAAGGCTAACGCACGGCTCGAAACCAGTGGCGCCTACAAGCAACCGGAGCTGGCGCGCTGGACCAAGTACACCTGGAACATCGAGATTCCCGAAGCTGACTTCGCCATGCTCGGTAAAGCAATCGCGCAGCTGGAAAACAACGAGCCGCTTCTATCCATCGTCAAACTGAGCATCCACGAAATTCCCAACTCTCCGGAATTTCAGCAGGTTAATTTGTCCGCGAACACCGCCATTATAAAACGATGAAAATTCTTGCGCTTTTGCTCATCATCGCCGCTTGCGCTTTATCCATCTCACACGCCGCGGAAGGCATTGAAATCAAAAACAAATCGTTGTTTACGATGGAACAAGGCGGCCGTAATCCGTTTTGGCCTATTGGCTGGAAGCCAGCGGGAAAAGTTTACACAGCCACCGCCACCGAACACGCCGGTGGCGAGGTTCCGATAACCGCATTTATCGTCAGCTCGATCACGCTCGATAAGGGCGCGCATTTCGCCATTATCAACGGGAGGCCGATGCAGGAAGGGCAGCAATTCGGGCTGCAGATGGGCACTCAAACGTATCAGATAACGGTTAAAGCGATTCAGGACGGCCGCGTCGTTCTCGCGCGACGCGATCAGGAAATCATCGTCCCTCTGCGCCGCAAATAAGCGGGTGCTAGTCGCTGTTCTCGGCGGCGTGTGATGTATAGTTCGTCATGCCACATGGCAGCGACGAGCTATGAAAATTGCTGCTGCGCAAATTTCCTGTTCGCTCGGTGATCCCGATACGAATCTTCGTAAGATCGACAACTTTTCCGAGCGCGCGAAAGACGCTGGCGCTGAACTCATCGTGTTTCCGGAGATGGTTGATACCGGTTATGCGATGCCGGTGATTCAAAAGCACGCAGCTTTCTGGACAGGCGGACCCGTTTCCGAACTTCAAAAAATTGCCACGACGCACTCGATTGCGATCGTCTGCGGCGTTTCAGAGCGGGACGGTATGTCGATCTTCAACTCGCAAGTTTTTGTCGATCAAAACGGGAAAATTCTTGCGAAATATCGGAAGACTCATTTGTTCGCGGCCGCACCCATCGAAGAGCACAAATGCTTTTCCCCGGGCGACAGCTTTACCACTCTTCCCTTCGCCGGTTTCCGTTTTGGCCTCAGCATCTGCTACGACCTTCGGTTTCCGGAGATGTATCGAAAGCTTGCTGCGGAAGAGAGCGTCAACGCTTTCATTATTTCTTCTGCCTGGCCCTTTCCGCGCGTCGAACATTTCCGCACGCTAACTCTGGCGCGCGCAATCGAAAATCAAAGCTACGTAATTGCGGCA
>CATPCN010000504.1 GCA_955652855.1 uncultured Chthoniobacterales bacterium
GATTTGAGCAACCCCGCCGCGTCTGCTACATTCGGTGAAATGCGGCCGAGATAGCCGGCGGTAGAAGCCGCGGCGAACGCACAATCCCCCTTGGAGGTACACGTCATTGAATCGAATCCAATTGCAGAAACCGATCGTTTCAAGGCGATTGTCGGGCCACCGGTAAATGGCGACGTATTGATGCCATGCGGACGTCGGCGTTGGTACTGGCAACCCGCATTGGTCCCGCGGAATCGGAAAGGGCTGCTTGAAACTATCAAAGAATAGTTTTGCAGCGAAAAAGTCGGCCCTCGGCACCCGAACGACGCAGAAGTCTTTCAAGAACTCCTCTGTCTGATTTTGGATCATGACCTATCGCAGCGAAATTTCAAAAAGCACCTCGGCTTGACTCTTACAAATGAGAATCCCGGTACTTACCTACCATGCAGCGTTTGTGAATGGTAGCAATTATCAAGATAACAACCTGATGGCCTTCGCCGAGGACCTCAGGCTCGTCGACCGCTTGGGACTGAAGATAATTCCATTGACTCTCGTCGTCCGCGCGTTAGTAGAAGGCCACCCGGTACCGCAGTACTCGGTCGCAATTTCGCTCGATGATGGCACCGATTTTGACTATGTCGATCTACACCACCCGGTGTTCGGGCTGCAACGAAGCTTTTTGAATACGATGCGAGACTTTGTGGCGGAATTTGGCAGTGCTCGGCAGCCAACGCTGCATGCTACGAGTTTCGTTATAGCTTCTCCTGCCGCTCGAGACGAACTCGACAAGCGGTGCTTAATGGGAGCGCATTGGTACAACGACACCTGGTGGGCAGCTGCTGTCTCGACGAATTTGATGGGTATAGCAAATCACAGCTGGGACCACAACCATCCAGATACCACGACTCTCAACGGCGACGTGGGGCGAGGAACATTTCGATCCATAGACAACGTCACGCTTGCTGATCACCAGATTCGCCTAGCACAAAACTACTTGATCAATAAGGCCCCAAATCCGGCAACGGCGCTTTTTGCTTACCCTTACGGTGAGTCGAATGATTATTTGGAGCAAGAATATTTTCCGAGATTTGGTCGCGAACTAGGCATTGCCGCAGCATTTTCTACGCAACCGGCCCCGATCACCGAGGGTGCATCGCGGTGGAATTTGCCTAGATTTGTATGCGCGGCCGATTGGAAATCGCGAGACGATCTCGCGAGGATCTTGCGTGACGCGTTCTGATCTTTGTGTAACGGCATCCATTGACCGTCAACTGAGTACTCCTTGCGCGATCGTTCGCTTTTCAGGAGAGTTCGCCAAGAAGCTTGTTTGCTGATATATTCGATTGCAACAGACGCTTCCACGGTCCCGAGCGCCACCACTCGACGCTCGGCGAAATTAGCCTAAAGAACTTAGGGCGGCGCCTTGCAAGTCAGGGTGCCTCGTCTGACTTTCCGAGGGGTCTGAGAAGCCGAGGTTACATTCACAAGTATCCATCCCAATGATGGGAGATGTTCGTGAAAATACACTCACTGGTTGCCAAGCTGTTTTGCATCGCTCTTTGCCTGCCACGAATCTGCTATGGGTTATCGAATTCAGCGCAAGTGCCGGTCCTTCTCTACCATCCCCAAGGCAATCAGGCGCCATGTGATTACGGGAACAATCCGCAATTGGCGTTACAGCAGGATCTCGAGTACATGTATTCCCAGGGGTATACGGTCGTACCAGATTATTGGATTGCTCAATGGGTTGTTGGTGATCGAGATGGCTCTACCCTGCCCGATAAGGTTGTAGGAGTTACGTTTGATGATGGCGTTGACAGTACGTGGATAGATAATGCGTTTCCAAATCACCCTTGCACGTTATCAACTGGTCAGCCCGTTAAGAGTTTCAAACGCATCCTTCAAGATTTTAAGACCCGGCATCCTGACCTTCCGTGGTATTCACCGCACGCTTCCGTTTTCGTACTCGGATCTCCGGTCGCGAGACAAAGTATCGACGATGCTTCGTTTCCGCCTCCATACGGCACCTCAGGTACGAATGATCACATTCGCGACAACTGGTGGTACGACGCCCAAGCCTCAGGATTCATGGAGATCTATAATCACGGCGCCGACCACGACGCTCTCAGCATCACGGCTATGACGGCGGAACCTGCGTTTGGATCCGGAATTTATCTCGCAATAGGCGGATATGGCGACAATAGTAGAAGTGGGCTACCGGCGGGAACGTGCCTAAGCCCAGATCCATCAACTGGTTCCACAGTATGGCAAGGGTACAACTGCTTCTTTCGCGTAAACAATTTTACTTCAGCACACCATCAGGTGGTCGATTCTGCCCGGTATATCTACGGAAAGACCGGCGTATGGCCTGATTTATTTGCGTATCCATTTGGTCAAGCCAGCATCTATATGGCAACCAACTATTTTCCAAATAACGTCTCCGATCATGCCACGTATGCTGCATTTTGCACGGAATACAACTCTGTCTATGGAGCAACCACCACATATGTGAGTCGCTCCTCGCCCCGATACTGTCTTGGCCGCTTTACACACCAATACAGTTGGGCGACCACGGCTGGTCTGGCTACAATTTTGCCACCAGCTTCTACAACGCCAACCAATGTCGCCGCTAGCAGCGCGGGAGCAATTGCGAC
The DNA here is from genome assembly GCA_955652855.1 of uncultured Chthoniobacterales bacterium. Next base: position 2,634 of record CATPCN010000504.1, read on the forward strand.
CGCCTCAAGCACCGTCAATTCAAACTATCCAGTCTCGGCAGTTAATGACGGTAATCGGACTGGATCGGTATGGGGAGCCGGCGGAGGATGGGCGGACGGCACACCGGGTTCATATCCGGACTGGGTGCAAATACGATTCAACGGAGTCAAAATCCTTAGCAGCGTGGTGGTATATACGCTCCAGGATGTCTATTGGAGCCCATATGGCCCTGTCGAACCGAGTGACACGATGACCTTCAGTAATTGGGGGATAACAAGCTTCAATGTTCAGGGATGGAGCGGTTCTTCATGGACCACTCTCGCGACTGTTACGGGTAATAATTTGGTGAAACGCACCGTAACATTTGCCCCTTTTGCGACTGACCGAATTCGTGTTGTTGTAAACGCCTCATTGGGAAGCGATCAGTACTCTCGAATCGTTGAAATCGAAGCATTTGGCGTAGCGGGTGGGCCGACGAAATACAATGTGGCGTCCGCCAGCTCGGGTGCTACGGCGACAGCTTCGAGCACTGTTAGCTCGAATTATCCCGTTTCTGCAATCATTGACGGGAATCGCACAGGAGCTGTATGGGGCTCTGGAGGCGGCTGGGCGGATGGCACGCCAGGAACGTATCCTGATTGGGCTGAGGTGGATTTCAACGGACTAAAGATCATTGACAGTGTCGATGTGTACACCCTGCAAGACGTCTATTGGAGCCCTGTCGAACCGAGTGACACGATGACCTTCAGTAATTGGGGGATAACCAGCTTCGATATTCAGGGATGGAACGGTTCTTCATGGATAACGCTAGGAAGCGTAACAGGCAACAACTTAGTCAAACGAACAGTGGACTTTAATCCTTTTGCTACCGACCGCATTCGCGTCCAGGTGAATAGTTCACTTGGAAGCGATCAGTATTCTCGCATCGTAGAGGTCGCAGCCTGGGGAATTTGAAACTTACCGGCACGATGCAAGCGGAGACACCGCACTGTTCAAGGCGACGAGCTCTGCCCTCGCTGTCCACTTCCCGGGTGCGCCAAGTTCGCACTTGGCTTCATCGTTTTCTGCGTGATAGTCGGCATCATCGGGAGCCAACTAGGCGAGTGAGCTAAGAGTAATACCGCAGATCGCAAGAGTGATACGGCAGAGCCGGGCGCTGACCAATCGGTCAATAAACCGACCACAGCATCGGGCTGGCAGTACAGTACCCAGCCGGACAAGATCAACAACAAGATTGCCGTCTTCAACCAACTCGAGAGCAATAACAGCATCGACTATGGTTTTCCGTATCGGTAGAGGAATACGACAGGTCGGGATTGTTTGAAGTGCTGGGCGCCGTGGGCACGCGGCCCTGCACGGTAACGAGGATTGATCTTTACCGCACCTTTGAGGCGCCACTAAAGCCCTCTCTCAAGCCGGGGCACAACATCGAGATCGACATGAGTTCAGCGTCGGAATCATACTGGTTGAACGGAAAGCTTAATGTGTGCGGGAGGAAGATCGAATTTTCGTCGTCCAGCGGGGTCTCTACTGAACCTGATCAGCGAAACCAATATGAGCGGTAGTTTCGGAGGGGGTCGCTGCAGATCGAATAGCTGTACGCATAGCAGTCGGCCCAAACCGAACGCCAAGACAAACCTTGGACGATGGCCGTGCTACGCTGCCATTTCAGGGTAGGGGCACAGCGCGTTAACGAGTCGCTGTATCTCCTCATACACCTCGAACGGATCGCGGCCATCCTCCGACCGCATCAGCCGCGCCCAGTTCGCGCAGCTTCGCCCGATGCCCGCCCTTGAATCCACGCACAGCGGACCGCGCCTTACCCTCGGCCGATTTGGGTCCGGTCGATTGTTCCCACGGTCGCCAGCGCCGGATCGCCGCCGCTTGCCGCGCCCGCCGTTCCGGTGTCCATACGTTCGCCATGATCGGCCCCCAATAGTTGGCTCTGCTCTGTTTCGAATTCGCGCGCGCGGAGTGCGGCCTGCGACGCGTTGATAACTTGCTGCGGACCGGCCGCAATGTTCGCCTGGCGGACGAACGCGACCGGCGCTGGATTCTTGATCGCCGCCAGGGTTTCAACCGTCGCCCGGCATTGCGATTGCGCCTTGAGCGCGAGTCGCATGAACGTTTCGTACTGCCCTAAATATTCTTGACCGGCGGCCCGACGCGCGAGTGAATTGAATACCGCATCTAGCGTGTGCGCCTGCGCGGCGAGCATTCCCTCTTCGCGGCGCAGGTCGCCAC
>CATPCN010000505.1 GCA_955652855.1 uncultured Chthoniobacterales bacterium
GTTTGACTATGCATCAGCCCCGGATTTGATCCGGGGCTGATTTGCGTACATCGACAACGAGCTCACGCCTGCCCTGAGCGAAGTCGAATGGGTCGAGCCGAATATAATCAATAATAATTCGTCGGCTCCGCAGAGCGTCGCCCTACCATGTTTAAAGAGCCTTAAAGCAACTCGGCGATCTGCACCGCGTTGAGCGCCGCGCCTTTGAGCAGTTGGTCGCCCGACACCCAAAACGAGAGTCCGTTTTCGAAAGCGCAGTCGAGTCGCACACGCCCGACCTCGCAATTATCCCGGCCCGCAACGCTTAACGGCATCGGATAACGATTCTTTTGCGGTTCATCGACCAACTCGAGTCCGGGCGCTTTCGCCAACGCCTCACGCGCGTGTTCAACTGAAACTTTTTTCTCAAATTCAGCGCTGATGGCTAGGGAATGTGCGCGATAAACCGGAACCCGCACGCAAGTGACCGAGGCGCAAAATTGCGGCAAGTGCATGATCTTGCGTCCTTCGTTTTGCATTTTCATTTCCTCTTTCGTGTAGCCGCTTTCGAGGAAAACATCGACATGCGGCAGAACGTTGAAAGCGATCGGATGCGGATAGACTTTCGCGACCAATTGTCGATCTTGTGCGGCGGACTCGACTTGTTCTTTCAATTCCGCGATCGCACGTGCCCCGCTGCCGGAAACTGCTTGATAACTAGCGGCGAAAACGCGCCGCACGCCAAATGCTCGATGCAGAGGATAGATCGCCATCAACGCCACGGCCGTTGTGCAGTTTGGATTTGCGATGAGGCCGCGATGTTGTTTCACGTCCGCGCCGTTGATCTCTGGAATCACCAACGGAACGTCCGACTCCATGCGAAAGACCGCCGAATTATCGATCACGACTGCGCCGGCTTCGCGCGCGATCGGCACAAAGCGGCGGGAAATTTCGCCGCCCGCGCTGAAAAAACATATGTCGATCTTAGCAAACGAATCTGCGGCGAGCTCTTGAACATCGATCTTATCGCCGCGAAGCTTCGCACTGCTGCCGGCGGAGCGCGCGGACGCGAGCAATCGCAAATCGGCGACCGGAAAGCTGCGGCGCTCGAGCACGCGCAATAATTCCGCGCCGACCGCGCCAGTCGCGCCCACGACCGCGATGTGATAACCTTTCTTCATTCCGCGGTAGAACTTTATCTTAGTCTCACGTGAAGAAAAGCGAACAGGAGAGCATTCACATTTCCGTGCCGGAACAGCGCCTGCATTTGAAACAGGGGACGGCAACGGTGCGGAGCTACCCGATTTCGACGTCGAAGTTTGGGGTGGGCTCGGAAGAAGGAAGCATGAAGACCCCCACCGGCCGATTTCGCATCGCTGAAAAGATCGGGGCCGACATGCCGAGCGGCACCGTCTTCAAAAGTCGCCTGCCCGTCACTTTGTCCGAGGAAGACGCTGTGCGCGAGGACCTGGTCATGTCGCGCATCCTTTGGCTGGACGGGCTCGAGGGCCATAATTCAAACACGCGCGATCGTTTCATCTACATTCACGGAACCAATCACGAAGACGAGATTGGCGCGCCCGCGAGCCACGGCTGCATTCGGATGAAGAACTCTGATTTGATCGAACTTTTTGAGCTCGTTCCTGAAGGTGCGGATGTAGTCATTGACGCGTGAAGTTTGCGCGGGGGCGCGTCGGAAAAAAGTCGAGAAAAGCATTGCGTCGCTGGTGTTCCCCGCCTAAATGACCAAAGCAACCTGCGCCGGAAGGAGGCGAATCTATAAGTGAAAATTTTGAAAGCGATCATGATCGTGGCCGTTTTGGCCAGTGCTTTGAGCTTGGGAGCCTGCGCTCAAAAGAAAGAGTCAATGTCTTCTAGCACAACTGCGGCAAGCTCCACGCACGGATACTCCAAGTAATCCGCCGAGTCGTCTACCTGCGGATAACTTTAACCAAAAGGCCAGGCCGGTTTTATCGGTCTGGCCTTTTCCTTTTTTCGTATGTCGATGTTAGGCAGCGTCCTTTCTTTTCTGCGAGGACTTACTAAAATGCGCTGATGGAACTTGCCGGCCAAACGTTGTCACTCGCCGAAATCGCGGCGGTAGCGATGGGTGGTAGCAAAGTGAAAGTCGCGCGTTCCGCGCACGAGCGAATTGAAGCCTCGCGCAAAGTTGTCGAAGAAATCGTCGCGCGTGACGCGGTCGTTTATGGCGTCACCACTGGCTTCGGCAAACTTTCTGAAGTCCACATTTCAAAAAATGAGCTGCGCCAGTTGCAGCTCAATCTCGTTCGCAGTCACGCCTGCGGTGTCGGCCGCCCCCTCGCCGAGCCCGAGGTGCGCGCAATGATGCTGTTGCGCGCAAACGTGCTCGCGCTCGGCTTGAGCGGCATTCGTCTCGAAGTCATCGAGCTCATGACCGAAATGCTGAATCGCGGTTTGCATCCGATTATTCCCGAGAAGGGTTCGGTCAGCGCGAGCGGCGATCTCGCTCCGCTCGCGCATCTTGCGCTCACGCTCATCGGCGAGGGTGAAGCGTTCTATTGTGAAAAACGATTGCCGAGCGCCGAAGCGCTGCGACAAGCCGGACTCGCTCCGGTGCAACTCGAAGCCAAGGAAGGTTTGGCGCTCCTCAATGGAACTCAAGGGATGCACGCGGTCGGCGGCCTGGCTCTCTTCCGCGCCAAACGGCTCTCCCGCGTGGCCGACGTCGCGGGCGCAATGAGTCTCGATGCGCTCAAAGGAACGCCGACTCCTTTTGATCCGCGTATTCACCAAGCACGTCCTCATCCCGGCCAGAAAGCCGTCGCGGAACATCTGCTCGCTTTGCTGCGCGACAGCGAGATCAGGGAATCGCACATCGCCGGCGATCCGCGCGTGCAGGACGCTTACAGTTTGCGTTGCATGCCGCAAGTGCACGGCGCCGTTCGGGGCGTGTTTGCGCACTGCGAAGAAATTTTGTCGATCGAATCGGGATCGGCCACAGATAATCCACTCATCTTTTCCGAAAGCGGTGAGGTGCTTTCGGGTGGAAATTTTCACGGCGCGCCGCTCGCGCTCGCACTCGATTACGCAGCGATCGCGCTCACCGATTTAATGAGCATCAGCGAACGCCGCATTGATCGTCTCGTGAATCCGGATTTGAACGAAGGTTTACCGCCCTTTCTCGCTCCGCACGCCGGGATGCAATCCGGCTTCATGATTCCGCATGTCACCGCCGTCGCGCTTTTGAACGAAGCGAAGGTTTTTTCGCATCCGGCAAGCGTGGACAATTTGCCCACTTCCGGCGGCAAAGAAGATCACGTCTCGATGGGAATGACGGGCGCGCTCAAGCTCCGCACCATCGTTGAGAATGCCGAGTATCTTCTGGCCATCGAATTGCTCGCCGCCGCGGAGGCGTTGGAATTTCGGCGGCCGTTGAAAGGTGGCATCGGCGTGGAACGCGCCTACCAAATCGTGCGCTCGATCGTTCCACCATCAATCGAAGATCGTTCCATGTCGCGCGACATCGAAATGATCGCCACGGCTCTGCGCGAGGGAAAGTTCGACAGCGAGACCGAGACATTATGAGCGGCAAACGCGTGATTCGCGCTCCGCGCGGCAACGAAAAAAGTTGCAAAGGTTGGCACCAGGAAGCCGCGCTGCGAATGCTCATGAACAATCTCGATCCGGAAGTCGCCGAAAATCCGGACAAACTGATCGTTTACGGCGGCACAGGTCGCGCCGCGCGGAGTTGGGAAGCTTTCGATGCGATCGTTGCCTCGCTTCGTAAGATCGACAATGACGAAACGCTTCTCGTTCAGTCCGGAAAACCGGTCGGCATTTTCCGCACCCACGATGAAGCGCCGCGCGTTCTGATCGCAAACTCAAATCTCGTTGGCCATTGGTCGAACTATTCCGAATTCAATCGGCTCGAGCGCTTGGGCCTTACCATGTACGGCCAAATGACGGCCGGCTCGTGGATTTACATTGGCAGTCAAGGGATCGTGCAGGGCACTTTCGAAACATTCGCCGCTGCCGGCATTAAACATTTCGGCGGAAATCTCGCCGGAAAACTGATCGTCTCCGGCGGCATGGGCGGAATGGGTGGCGCGCAACCGCTCGCCGCTACGATGAACGGCGCGCTTTTTCTCGGAGTAGATGTCGATCCTGCGCGCATCGAGAAACGGCTCGCCAGCGGATATTGCGACAAGATCGCGCGCTCGCTCGACGAAGCGCTGACGTTGATCGACAGCGCGCGCAAAGATCGACATGCAATTTCAGTTGGCCTCGTGGGCAATTGTGCTGAGGTGCTGCCGGAAATCGTAAAGCGCGGCATCGTTCCCGATTTGCTCACGGATCAAACGAGCGCGCACGACGCGCTCAATGGTTACGTGCCGCACGGAATGAATCTCGAAGACGCGATCGCATTGCGCGCAAAAAATCCGGACGCGTACATCGAGAAGTCGATGTGTTCGATGGCCGTGCACGTCGAAGCCATGCTTGCGCTGCAAAAAAAAGGCGCGGTCACATTCGACTACGGAAACAACATTCGCGCGCAGGCAAAAAAAGCCGGCGTCGAAAACGCGTTCGACATTCCGGGATTTGTTCCCGAATACATCCGCCCGCTCTTTTGCGAAGGAAAAGGTCCGTTCCGTTGGGTTGCGTTGAGCGGTGATCCCGAAGATATCGCGCGCACCGATCGTCTCGCGCTCGAAATGTTTCCGCAGAACGAAATCCTGGCGCGCTGGATGAAGCTCGCGCAGGAGCGAATTCATTTTCAAGGCTTACCCGCGCGCATCTGCTGGCTCGGCTACGGTGAACGCGCCGAATTCGGACTCGCCATGAACGAGCTCGTTAAACGCGGCGAACTCAAAGCGCCGATCGTAATCGGCCGCGATCATCTCGACGCGGGTTCCGTTGCATCTCCCAATCGCGAGACCGAAGCAATGCTCGACGGCAGCGATGCGATCGCGGATTGGGCGCTGCTCAATGCGCTTCTCAACACGGCCAGTGGTGCGTCGTGGATTTCGATTCACAACGGCGGCGGCGTTGGCATTGGTTACTCGCAACACGCCGGCATGGTGGTGGTCGCAGATGGCAGTGACAATTCCAAGCGAAGGATCGAGCGCGTTCTGACGAGCGATCCGGGATTGGGCGTTCTTCGTCACGCGGATGCCGGTTACTCGAGCGCGATTGATTTTGCTGCGACAAGCAAGATCGACATTCCGATGCAGCCGAAGCGCCGCGATTGATTATGCAAAAGCTCATCGAATGTGTGCCCAATTTCTCCGAAGGCCGCGATCTGAACATCATTCGACAGATCACAGCCGCGATTGAATCGGTGGATGGAGTTTCGCTGCTCGATGTCGATCCCGGCGCGAGCACCAATCGCACTGTCGTCACGTTCGTCGGCACTCCGGAAGCCACCGTGGAAGGCGCCTTTCGTGGAATTCAAAAAGCCGCGGAGCTCATCGATATGCGCAAACACAAGGGAGCGCATCCGCGCATGGGCGCGACGGATGTTTGTCCGTTCATTCCCGTGAGTAACGTCAGTTGGGAAGAAACGATCGCCTGCGCAAACCAATTGGGAAAGCGCGTTGGCGACGAATTAAAGATTCCCATTTATCTTTATGAGAAGGCGGCGAAAAATCCAGCGCGTGCGAATCTCGCCATCATTCGTGCGGGTGAATACGAAAACTTTTCCGAAAAGATAAAGGAATCAGCATGGAAGCCGGATTTCGGACCTGCGCTGTTCAACAAGAAATCGGGCGCGACCGCGATCGGCGCACGTGAATTTTTAGTCGCTTACAATGTCAATCTGAACACGAAAGCTGTGCGACGAGCGAATTCGGTCGCTTTCGATGTGAGAGAAAATGGCAGGGTCAAAACGGATGATGGCACGTCTTCCGGAAAACCGGTGCTTGATGCGAAGGGAGAGCCGGTCCGTGTTCCCGGTTTGCTGAAACATGTGAAGGCCATCGGGTGGTATGTCGAAGAGTATGGCATTACGCAGGTTTCCATGAACCTGACCAACATCCAAGAAACGCCGCTCCACGCTGCTTTTGATGCCTGTAACGA
>CATPCN010000506.1 GCA_955652855.1 uncultured Chthoniobacterales bacterium
CAACAGCGTCTTCCAAATCGGCTCCGTCGTCGGCCCGGCGATCAGCGGATTGCTCATCGCGCACATCGGATTTCCATTTGTCTACGCGCTCGACGCACTCTGCGCCTTCTCGTTTTTTGTGCTCGTGCTGCCAATTCCGGGCGGCAAACGCTTGGCAAACGCGATCGAGAAAAATGCCTGGCGCAGTCTCATCGCCGGCATGCGATTCGTGTTTAGCAAGAACGTCATTCTGGCAACAATCACGCTCGATTTGTTTGCGGTGCTGCTTGGCGGCGCGACCGCGCTGCTCCCGATTTTCGCCGATCAGATCTTGCACTGCGGCCCGGTCGGGCTCGGTTGGATGCGCGCATCGCCGGCCGTGGGCGCGTTTGCCATGGCGCTGGTGGTTGCTTATCTGCCGCCGATGAAGCAATCCGGGAAAACCTTGCTTTGGTGCGTTACCGGCTTTGGAATTGCGACCATACTCTTTGGTCTCTCGACGGTCTTCTGGCTCTCATTGTCGATGTTATTTCTGGCCGGCGCGTTCGACAGCGTGAGCGTGATCGTGCGCGGGTCGATCGTACAGCTCGTTACGCCGGACGAAATGCGTGGCCGCGTCTCTGCTGTGAACAATATTTTCATCGGCACCTCGAATGAATTTGGCGCGCTCGAATCTGGTTTGACGGCAGCGTTGTTCGGTCCAGTGCTCTCGGTCGTCGGCGGAGGCATTGGCACAATTTTGGTTGTGATTGCCGTCGCTTTGAAGTGGCCGGAGACGCGAAAGATCGGCGCGCTCGACAAGAACCTGCGCTAAAACGCGCCGTGCAATGAAATCATTCCGTAGGGCGCGCCGCTATCTTCGCGATAGCGAACGTCGGCGCGATAAAAATCGAATGTGCGATACGGTTGATAGCCCACCTCGCCGCTCAAAGTGATCGCGGAAGAAAGTTTCCAGTCGAATCCGACTCCCGTTCGCACTTCGCTGTAGGTGATCACCGCGCTGTTCAATCGCGGAATGCCATGCATGGTGCCGAAGTCGCTGGCCACGCGGAAATTTGTCTCTTTCAATGTCGCGCCGCCGTAGAGGGTAATATTTTTTGTGGCTTCAAATTCCAGACGCGGTGTCGGAAGCACGGTGTTTAGCACCCACTGCGGTGCGATTTTCCAACGAACGCCGCCACCGGGCAGGACCGGATATTTTCGATCGACATCAACGCCCACTCCAAGCACGAACTGCAAATTCGGACTGTAAATGTAAGTGCCGCCAACCACGAAAGGCACATTGAAATCGTCCGTGCTAAAATTGTTTGTGCCATAAATGCCGGGCTGCGCCTCGATCCGAATCAAAAACGAATCGGAAAATTGCGTGTCGAGCCCAACGATCAAGTTCGCGGATTGCAACGTGTTTGGCAGCGGCGTGCGCTCGGGAAATCCGAACGAAAATCTTTCCCATTCCACGCCGAGCCGCAGAATGCCGAATTTGATGCGCGGCGTCAGAACAAATCGCAAAATGCTGTCACCTTCGTCAAAATCACGAATGACCCGATTGCCGCGAACCACATCCGCTCCGGCGATATAAGTTTCCTCGGCGTCAAATTCGCCGGAGAGAGAAAAGTTCGATTCGGATGAAGCGGTCTCCGTCGCGGTCGGCGCGACATCTCTCGCGCTCTCGCCGGCAAATGCGATCGCGCTCAGAAAACAGCAAGCGAAGAACGCAGCGACGCCATTGAAAAATCGACGATGCATTCGTTTGTCCGTCTTGTAGGGGAAGCAGTTTGCTTTCCGATCAACGAGAGCGGGATGCTGACAGCGTCCCCTACAGGATCGAACCGCAGGCAAAGATCGACAATGCATTGAGTCCTCAGTGTGCGCTGGAAGTGTCGCGGCGGAAAAGCGAAATCGCTTTCGAGACTTCTTTCATCATGGCCGATTCGGATGCGAGCTTCTCCACACCGTGCAGCTCGGCGAGCGATGCCGCGGAAGTCATATCGCCGCGCCAAACCAGTGTGGAATCTTTTCCGCCCGCATTCACCGGCCACATTTGATAAAGCGTGAGCGACACGTAGTAACCGCCGCTCGCGTAATAAAGCGCATCGACTGCTTGAAATCCGCCCGCATTCGCCCTGCTGTAGAAGGCGCCGAGCGTCAGCACGCCTTTGTCGTCCGCCTCGAGAAGTTCCCAATAAAGCTCCGGCTTGAGCGAACCGCTGCCGCGCCCGATTCCAGTGTTGTCGATGAAACCGGAAAATTGGCGCCGAATTTTTTCCTGCTCGCGCAGCAAACCGTTGAATTCTTCAGTCGGTCGAATCGGCTGGCCGCTGTGATCGTCCGGCGGCTGCGCGGCCGTTCCGCCGCTGGCGAAACTTTTCGCGCGCGCACTCAGCAGTTCTCCCCAGAACGCAGCCACGGACGCCGGCATCGCGCCGGTCGTCGCGGCAGAAACGCTGGAGAACTTCTTTGCTTCGTCGCGGCTGATTTGAAGATCGGCATTAAGTTTTTGCGTCGCGGTGACAAGCGCACGCACCGGACCATTGTCTGGTGCGTTCCGTAATTTGGAAAAATTTTCCGGAGAAGGCGAAGCCGGCAGGTCGGAATGAAGAAAAACTTTCAGCTCTCGATGTTGTGTCGGGTTCCATTGACGCAGCGCTTCGAGGTGTTGCGCGGGCGTGCCGGGCGCGACGTAACAGCTTTGCACGGAAAGAAACCGCGCCGTCTTCATGGGTGCTCCGTGCGCCGCTTTCACATCGCCTTTCGCCAGTTGATTCACATCGACATTGTTGAAAACAGAAAACGCACCCAGTTCGGAAAACGGATCGGCTGCGACGATTGTCGATCTAACGAAAAAGAGTAAGAGCAGGAACAAAAACGGCGGCGTGATTTTGAATCTCATGAGGAGAGAACAACTATCGTTCGCGAGCCATGGTTGCAAATGTGAGTACCTCATCGCAATAGAGTCGAGATGAGCGAACCAATCATCGTTCTCAGCGGATTGACGAAGAATTACGGCGACGTCCAGGCCGTGCAAAATGTTTCGCTCACGATCGAGCGCGGCACGATCTTCGGTTTCCTCGGCGCGAATGGCGCGGGCAAAACCACGACCATGCGAATGTTGTGCGGTCTCTTGCATCCTACTTCGGGCCGAGCCACGATCGAGGGCGCCGATGTTTGGAAAGATCGACAACGCGTTCGCACGAAGTTCGGTTACGTCGCGCAACGATTCAGTCTTTACCCTGATCTGACCGTCGATGAAAATTTTCGCTTCTTCGGCGGCGCCTGTCGCGTGCCACGCGCGCGATTGGAAGAGCGGATTGCGTGTCTCTTGCGTCTGACCGATTTGGAAGCGAAACGCGAGACGCCGGCCAGCAGTCTTTCCGGCGGAATGCGGCAGTTGCTCGCGCTCGGTTGCGCGCTCGTGCACGATCCGCCGCTTCTTTTTCTCGATGAACCAACTTCCGGTCTCGATCCGGTTCATCGCCAACAAATGTGGAACCTGCTTTACGATCTGGGCCACGATGGCAAAACGATTTTTGTGACGACGCATTACATGGATGAAGCCGAGCGCTGCACCGAAGTCGGTTTTCTCGAAGGCGGCCGGTTGCTCGCGAAAGCTTCGCCGAGAGATTTGCAATCGAGCTTTCGCGTTCGCCTGCTCGAGGTCGAGATCGAACCGGTCATGCCGGCGCTCGTGCAATTGCGCAGTCTGCCGGAATTGCTCGGCGTTTCGCTGCGCAGCGGCCGGTTGCGACTTTACGCCGCCGATCCGGAAAAATTGATCGCGCAATGGCGGCAGAACTGGCCGTTTCCAGATTTGCATTTGAAAAGCGAACGCTGGGTGGAACCGGACATGGAAGATGTTTTCACCGCTTACTCGCAGGGTTACGCCGCCGTCCTGAAAGATCGACATAAATGAAATCGACCTCTCTCGGCGCCATCGCCAGCGTCGCTTACAAGGAATTTTTGCACATCTATCGCGATCGGCGCGTGCTTGTGCTGCTTCTCATTCTGCCGCCGGTCTTCACGCTCATTTTCGGTCACGCATTTGAAACCGGCGACATGACGGACGTGCCTGCGCTGCTCATCAATAACGACAGCACACCGCGCGCGCAGCGTTTTGTCGATCTTGCCATGACGAACAAAACTTTTCGGTGGCGCAAGGCGGAATCGAACACGAACAGCGAAACCGATTTGCTCGGTCACGGCGCGCAGGCCGCGCTCGTGATTCCGGCGGGCTGGAGCGAGAGCCTAACGAATGGCAACCCGAAGCCGGTGCAGCTTTATCTCGATGGAAGCGACACGAATACGGCGACACAACTCCAGGGAAGTTTGCAGCAAACGCTCGCCGATTTTCAGCTGAAAGAGCGCGACCTGATGATTGATGCGTTGCCGCAGGAAGTTTTCGATCTGGCGAAAAATTTGCCGACCGAAGTGCGCAAACAATTTGTCTCCACCATGGAACCGTGGTCGATCGACGGTAAAATTCTCTACAATCCCGAGTCGCGTTTCATCGACTACGTTGTGCCGGGAATTATCGGACTAATTCTGCAACTGCTCACCGTCACGCTCATGGCATGCACGATCGCGCGCGAACGTGAATCGGGCACGCTCTATCAACTCATGGTCACATCGCTGCGTCGCGGCGAAATTGTGATCGGAAAAATCCTGCCGTATCTCGCTGTCTCGATCTGTCTGATCGTCGTGATCATGGCGCTGAGCGCGTGGCATTTTCATGTGCGCTTTCATAATGCGCCCATGCTCTCGCTCATCTGTCTCCTGTTTTTGCTTTGCTCGCTCGGGCTTGGCTTGTTGATCTCCGCCATCTCGCGCACCCAAACGCAGGCCATCCAGTTCTCCGTCTTTTTTCTGTTGCCGGTCTTTGTGCTTTCCGGCGCGTTCGCTCCGCTCGAGCAGCTGCCGCGATTTATTCGCTACGTTTCGGAAATTTTTCCGCTCACGCATTTTTGCCGCGCCTTTCGACTCGTGAACCTGTACCGCGCTGGAGTCTCTTTTTATTATGTCGATCTTGTCGTCCTCTGCGCCGGCGCGCTCGTTACCTTTATCGGCGCGGCGTTTCTCTTAAAACGAATCGAGGAGTGATGTCGACAATCACCAGTTAATGCTGCTCGGCGTCGGCGCGGAATAATTTCGCGGTCTGCGCGTCGTCGTTGATCATTTGTTTTCCCGCAAAAATGCGATCGACGCCACCGATGAAGCCGCGGAACGGCGCCGAAACAAAATCGATTTGCCAGACGAGCGTTCCGTTTTCGACCGGCCAGAGCTCGTAAAGAACCACGGAAAAGAAATAAGTATCCGAGGCGTAGTAGGTGCAATCGGCGATCTGCCACGATGCTGCGCTTTTTCGCGCGGAAAGAAATCCGCCGTGCAAACTGGTGTGGCCACGCACGAGTGAGGCCTCCCAATACGGCGCGAGCTCGTCGGGCGGATTGGTCGCGCCGCTGAATGGCGCCTTGCTGAGCAACGGCGCGAATTGCGCGGCGATGGTTGGCGCAATTTTCATCAGGCTGTGAAACTCGGCGCCCGGAGAAATGTGTTCGTCGTTCGCGTTGTACCAGGGCAGTGCGGCGAGTCCACCTGCCGAAATCGCGTCGTTGCGCGCGCGCAAGATTTTTCGCCAGAACTCATTTGCTTTGCCATCGCGCTGAGGCGCGGCGGGCGCATTGCCGAGCGATCGCACCGCGTCGCGAAATTGTTTTGTCTCGTTCGCGGTCACGTGCAGCTCGCCCGCGTGTTTCGGCGAGATCTGCCAGGTCCGGTCGATCAGCCATTTGTCTTCCGCGCGCGACGAACTGAGCGCGAGCGAATCGAACACCGCCGGCGGCGCGGGCCAATTGTATTCGCGCAATATCTGCACTTCGAGCTCTCGATGTTTCATCGGGTTCCAATGCAAAAGTTTTTCTCCGACGATTGGCGTCGGCGCGTGAATGAAATAACAACTCTCGGCATACAGCCCACGCGAAAAGGTTCCAAGCGGCCCGCGATTACTGACGATCTCGCCCTGCTTGAGTTTTTGCAGATCGAGCGCCGGAAGTTTCGAGGTCGTGCGCAGCTGATCGAGCGGACTCGCGGCGAAGATCGCAGGCGCAACCAACGCGCACAAGATCGACATGGCGGAAAAGCCGCGATGCGATTTCATAATCGAACAGACCGGCGCGCGAAAAAACGTTCGCGCAGTTTTAGAATTTCGCTTTGAGCTCTACCTGCAGGTAGGGCGCGGGATCGGTGCGATAATATTCGCCGGCGCGATGGAAATTGAATGAGCGCTGAATGGCGTAGCCGCCGCCAAAATCGAGAGTCACATTCTCGCGCAAATTATAAGTCAATCCTACTCCAGCACGATAATCGGCGTAGTCCACTTGCGTGCCGCTCAATTTCGCGATGTGCGGGCCGACCAAATGATCGTCATGATCGGTGCGGAAGGCGCCGCCCGAGATTTCGCCGCCGACCCACATGTCGATCTTTTCGTTAGGCGAATAAACCAGGCGCGGATTAGGCGGCACCGCCATTAGCTTCCATTGATCGTTGATAATCCAGACGACTCCCACGAGGGGAATCACGGGCAGACCTCCTTTGAGAAATGAAGTGCTTACACCCGTGAGCAAATAAAGTTTCTCATCTCGCAACACCCAGAACCGCGCCAGGATAATCGGGCAATCAAAGGAGGCGAGCCCGATATGTTCTTCCGTGTAAAAGCCGGGCCGAAATTGCAGGAATGCGCCGACGTCGGCGCCATGCATGTAGTCAATTCCGATAATGGCGGCGCCGCGTTGCAAGTGGATCGGCACGGGCGCATCAGTCTTGCCGAAATCGAATCGATCGTAGCTCACGCCGAGCCGCGCATACAAATTCTCACTCAACTGGAAACGATGCGCGTACTCGAATTCGTTTTGCAGCTCATCTTGTTTTCCGAAACTGCCGCCGTGGTTCAAGTCGCTTTCAAAAACGTAACTGGTCTCCATCTCGATGATATCGATCGGGACGGTTTCGTTTTTTACGGTTGTGACCGGCGGCCCTCCCGGCTCGCCCGCGAATGCGGCTAAACTTGGGAACAAGATCGCGAAAGTGAAAAGCGCTGCGGCCAATTTCTTCATGTCGATCTTGTATTAGATCATTCGCGCGCTTTGCACAACCGCGGATGTTTTTTCCTTAAACGGAAATGGTTTCGCCGATCTCCATGACACGCATTTGCGTTTTGACCTCACGCTTCTTCAATTCCTGCGCAAATGCTTCGGGCGTTCCGGTGAGAACCGGGAACGTTCCATAGTGCATTGGAATTGCCGTGGCTGCACCGACCAGCTGCACAGCGTCGGCCGCGCGTTTCGGTCCCATCGTGAAATGATCGCCGATGCAGACCATCATGATGTCGATCTTGTTGTAACGCGAGATGAGCTGCATGTCGGAAAACAAATCCGTGTCGCCCGTATGATAAAACGTCGGGCCGCCGCGAACCGCAACGACGATTCCGCCCGCCTGCCCGGAATAGACCGGCCTCGAGTCGTCATTCTTTCCCAAACCGGAACCGTGAACCGCCGGCACTAAAGTGATCGTCACTTCGCCATCGAGCAGCGCAACCTCGCCGCCAAAATGCGGAGTCGTATTCATCTCCGCTTGCTCGCTCGGAAATCCCAGCACGGTCTTCATGGCCGTCGCCAGATCGAGTGACGCCACTAAATTCGCGCCGGTCTTTTTCGCGATCTCGACAGTATCGCCCACGTGATCGGAATGTCCGTGCGTGACGAGAATCAAATCGACGCGCTTCAGTTCAGCGAGATCTCTCTTGGCGTTCGGATTTTTCGGATTCGTGATCCA
Source organism: uncultured Chthoniobacterales bacterium (assembly GCA_955652855.1). The sequence continues at coordinate 7,804 of CATPCN010000506.1, forward strand.
TGGATCGATCAGGAGCACGTTGCCATTCGGCGTAACAATCTTGTAAGCCGATTGTCCGAACCAAGTGACTTGCGTTTGCGGCATGGCGTCATCAAAGCAAAAGATCGGCCGAAGCAAAATTTTATTTGCAACGACGCGCGAGCTGTCCGCTAAGATCGACATATGGATCACGAGGACGCGCATCGACACCTCGCCGCCAGTGATCCTCGTGTCGCCGAACTGATCGCGCGCTCGGTTCGCTACAAGGTTACGGGGAAGGTCGTTAGGCCGTTCGATGCGCTCGCAGAATCTATCGCTTATCAGCAACTCAGTGGCAAAGCCGCGGCCACAATCTGGGGCAGAGTTCGTGCGTTGTATCCGCGAAAAAAATATCTCGATCCAAAAATGGTTTTGAAAACGCCGGACGAAAGTTTGCGCGCCGCTGGTTTATCTCGCAGCAAAATCGCCGCGCTCAAAGACCTCGCGGCGAAGACAATCGATGGCACGATTCCGTCGGCCCGCGCCCTTGCGCGCATGACCGACGAAGAAATCGTCGCGCGGCTTATCACCGTGCGCGGCATAGGTCGGTGGACTGCGGAAATGCTTCTCCTGTTCGATCTCGGCCGGCTCGACGTCTGGCCGGTGACCGATTACGGCGTGCGCAAAGGTTTCGCGAAAACTTTTGCGAAACGAAAATTGCCTACGCCGAAGCAGCTCATGAAGTTCGGCAAGAAATTCCAACCGTATCGTTCTGTGGCGGCGTGGTATTTCTGGCGCGCTCTCGATGCGCCGGAAAAAGTAAATCGATTCGATTAATCGGCCTCGGCGAACAATTGACTTTGCCGGCGCGTCTTACTAAAACGCGAAGGGTATGGCAATGATTCATGTCAATCGCGGCAGTACGAGCTTCGGCACATTTTCAGAGGAAGATGTGCGCGCCGGGCTTAGCTCAGGACGTTTCGCTCGCACCGATCTCGGCTGGCGTGAAGGAATGGCAACCTGGTTGCCCCTCTCGCAAATGCCGGAATTCGCCGCTCCCGGACAGCCAACTGGAGCGACGCCCGGCGTAACATCGACGGTCGCAACATCGACAGCGCCGACTCCCGCGCCACGCAGCGGCTTGCCGTGGGATGAGCGCCAGGCGCGCGGATTTTTCAATGCTTTCATCGAAACTTTGAAATTGGTTCTGACAAATCCAACGGCGGCGTTCACAGCCATGAAGCGCGAAGGCGGCCTGTCCGAACCGCTCATTTACGCGGTGGCCGGCGGAAGTTTTGGATTGGTCGTTTATTTCATTTACAATTTCATCTTCCAGTCGCTTGGAATTCTAGGCGGCAGAAACAATCCTTTCGCTCATCTCGTCGGAATGGGAATCGGCTGGATCTTGCTGTTGATCTTAACGCCGCTTCTGATTGTCATCGGTGTGTTTCTAAACGCAGCGATTCTGCATGTGTGCTTGATGATTGTGGGCGGGGCCAAGCAGCCGTTCGAAACCACTTTTCGCGTGCTTTGTTTTACCAGCGGATCGATCGCTCCCGTGCTGGTCATTCCGCTTTGTGGCGCGCTCGTTGTCGGCATTTGGGACATCGTAATTCGTTGCATTGGCCTGGCCCGCGCGCATGAAACGGATACCGGCCGCGCTGTGCTTGCCGTCTTCCTGCCGATGATTCTTTGCTGCGGCGGCGGGATTCTTTTGGCGATTCTGTTTGGCGGACTCGGCATCCTGAGTCAGTGGAGTCATTAAATAATTGCGATGCAGCTTTCATGGCGTCGTGTTGCGCCTAACGAAACTGACCAGGAATTACTCTGGCTGAGCGTTTCCCTCGGTGGAGTTGCGGTAGCTGCGGGCTGGATGGCCTTGCATTTGCCGTGGCCGCATTGCGTCTTTCTCGCGGTGACCGATCATCCCTGCGTGGGATGCGGTGGAACGCGGGCCGCGATCCAATTTTTTCACGGAAATTTTTCGTCGGCGTGGCGATGGAACCCGCTCGCGTTTGTTTTTTTGTGCGGTGTCGCGGTTTTTGATGTCTACGCGGCGATCGTGCTCTTGATTCGCGCGCCACGTTTGCGGATCAGTCGCTTGACTTCGATGGAAGGAAATTTTGTGCGCTCTCTGATTATTTGTTTACTCGCGCTGAATTGGATTTATCTGCTCTCCCGGCCGCCAGGTATTTTCTAATTCGGCGGCGGCGCTTTTCGTCCGACGTCATCATCTGGCGCGCCGCGGTGCTGCTGAATGAACGCAGTCGGATCGAGCCAGCCGCGCGTGTCCTCGCGATAACCGGCTCCAACAAATGGCGTGATGAACTCGCGCATTTCGAAATGCAAATGCGCGAAATATCGGCCGTTCGCCGTTCCGACCGTGGCGATTTGTTGACCGCGCCGAACATCATCACCGCGCTTCACAAGCATCGTTTGGACGTGCGCGTAATATGACTGCACGTATTTCCGCTCGTCATTGATTGACTCGCCTCCCGGCTCGTCAACCCTCTCGGGCTTTCCCGTCCACGTTGCTCGGCTCCCGACGGCTCCGTTGTCGATGTAAGCGTGTAGCACAATGACCACATTTCCCCAGCCGGGTCCGGCTTCGCACGCGAGCAGCGCACGCC